>NZ_BAAGZI010000651.1:0-1872 GCF_054778695.1 Actinocorallia lasiicapitis | reverse complement strand
GTCGAGCGCGGTCGGGCCCGCCACTCCGCCGGACGGGTCAGGACCGTCGGCGTCGAGGGCCGGCCGTTCGCCGGAGTCCGGCAGCCGGAGGGTCGACGGCGGGACGGGCCCCGGCTCGGGCGCGGCGGCGGGAGTCTGGCCGAGCAGCAGCCAGAGCAGGTCGTTGGCGCTCGGCCGCAGCAGCGGATCCTTGGCGAGGCAGCTCGCGAGCAGCTCGTGCAGCTCGGGCGGCACCCCGGACAGATCGGGCGGATCAAACCGGATCCGGTGCATCAGCGCGTAGATCTGCCCGCCGCCGAACGCGTGACGCCCGGTCGCCGCGAACACCATCGTCGCGCCCCACGCGAACAGGTCGGCGGCGGGCCCGACGACCGTCTCGGTGAACTGTTCGGGCGCCATGTAGGCGGGTGTGCCGATGAGCTGCCCCGTGGCGGTGCGGCCGGCGTTGTCGAGGGCGCGGGCGATGCCGAAGTCGATGACGCGCGGGCCGTCGGGGCCCATCAGCACGTTGGGCGGTTTGAAGTCGCGGTGCACGACTCCGGCTCGGTGGATCGCGGTCAGCGCCGTCGCCGTGCCGACGGCCAGCCGCATCAGCGCGCCCTCCGACCGCGGACCCCGCTCCTTGACGAGCTCGTGCAGCGAAGGCCCCGCCACGTACTCGCTGACGATGTACGGCTGATCGCCCGAGACGTCGGCCGCGAACACCCGCGCCGTGCAGAATCCCGCGATCCGCTCGATGGTCGCCAGTTCGCGTGTGAACCGGGCGCGCGCGACCGGATCCTCGGTGAGCTGGGCGTGCAGCAGCTTCACCGCGACCTTGCCGTGCGGGCCCTCACCGAGGTAGACGGTTCCCTGGCCGCCTTCGCCGAGCCGGCCCAGCAGGGGGTAGCCGCCGAGCCGATCGGGGTCTCCAGGCTGTAGCGGGAGCACGGAATCGGGCCTCCAGCAAGAGGATCTTTTTCTCGCCGTTCCAGCGGACGAGTGAAAAAATCTTCGTCTCGTTCGTGCACTTTCTTTATTCGCGGGACATCCAAGAGTATAGGCATTGCCAATCGCGGGCGGGGGTCCTCTGGTGAGAGCGAGAATTCGGACGTCGATAACGGTCCTTGTGGTCGTTATGGGATTGTCGGTCGGCTGCGGGAGCGCCGGCGCGACGATCACCAGGCTCGCGGTCGGCGATCCGGGCCCCGACGCCTACTCCCTGATCGCCGGGGTCGACGACGCGGACGTCACCCGCCGGATGCAGGCGGGCGGCCAGATGGGCGGCGACGAGCCGGGCCTCTACGGCGGCACCCGCAAGGCGGCCGGCTGCGACAAGGCGGGCCTGGTCGCGTTCCTGCAGGCCAACCCGGCGAAGGCGGCGGCCTGGGCGTCGGTGCAGGGCATCGGCGTCGACGCGATCAAAGGCTTCGTCGACGGTCTGACCCCCGCGGTGCTGCGCGTCGACACCTTCGTCACCAACCACGGCTTCAAGGACGGCGCGGCCACCTCGATGCCGGCGGTCCTGCAGGCCGGTGTCGGCGTCCTGGTCGACGCGAAGGGCCTGCCGGTCGTGAAATGCAACTGTGGTAATCCGCTGACCCCGCCTGACAAAAAGATCAAAATAGGCGAGAGTAGCTTCAAGGGGGCAGAGTGGTCCGGTTTCGATAAGAATCGCGTGACGCTCATCGAGCCGCCCGAGCAGCCGGTGAAATCACTTCAGCTCGTCGACTCCACCCAAGGGACGATCTTCGACCGCCCGGTGGGCAGCGCGGGCGCCGCCGACGGCTCACCCCGCCCGATCCCCCCGGACGCCCAGCCGGCCCCCACCCCCGACGAGTCCTCAACAGACTCCGTCCCCCTCCCCGCCCCACCCTCCGGCGACGTCCCCCC
>NZ_BAAGZI010000650.1:0-1874 GCF_054778695.1 Actinocorallia lasiicapitis | reverse complement strand
CGCGTTCCTGCGCGGCTCCGGCTGGCGGGTGCTCGAACTCGCCGGCGTCGCCGACCTTCCCGCCGCCTGGGCGGGCGTCCACCAGGGCGCCCTCGCCGAGTCTTAGGAGCCCCACATTGAGTACCCGGCCGGGGCTGACCGCCATCGCGGCGACCGCGACGCTGCTCGGCTCGATCAGCCTGTACCCGCTGTTCCTCGGCTGGGCCTGGCTGCCTCCCGGGGCCGGCGCGATCGCCGTGGTCGCGGCGACCGGGCTGCTGGTGCGCCGGTACCGGCTGCCCGCCGCGCTCAACATGGTCTGCGCGCTGGCCGCGCTGAACCTGTATCTGACCCTGCTGTACACCGGGTCGAAGGCGCTGCTGCTGATCGTCCCGACTCCGGCGTCGCTGGCCGAGATGGAGTCCCTGCTGCGGCAGGGCTGGCAGACCGCCGAGACCTTCGCCGCGCCGCTGCCCGACATCGAGGCCGTCCGGCTGATGTCGACGCTCGGGATCGGGCTGACCGCGGCGGTCGTCGATCTGATCGCGGTGCGGCTGCGCAGGGCCGCGCCCGCGGGGCTGCCGCTGCTGGCGATGTACAGCGTCCCGGCGGCCGTGCGGACCGAGAGCGTCCACTGGGCGGCGTTCGCGGCCGGTTCGGCCGGGTATCTGGCGATGCTCGTCGCCGACGCCCGCGACCAGGTCACGAGCTGGGGACGGCCGGTGTTCACCCGCCGCTGGAACGAGCGGGAGACCGGTGAGCAGGCCGACGCGCGGCCGATCACCTCGGCGGGACGCCGGGTCGGCCTCGCCGCGATCGCCCTGGCCGTGGTGGTGCCCGCGATCCTGCCGGGGATCAGCCCGGCCGGGATGTTCGGGCTGGGCGGCGAGGGCAGGGGCGGTGGCGGCTCCACCACGATCACCACGGCCGACCCGCTGGTCGATCTGAAGCGGCGGCTGGTGCAGCTCAGGGACCAGCAGGTCCTCACCTACCGGACCACCGCGGCCCGTCCCGACTATCTGCGGATGTTCGCCCTCGACAAGTTCGACGGCAACCACTGGACCTACTCGGCGCTCGTCACCAAGAACGCCCCCCAGGTCAGGAACGGCGACCTGCCCGCGCCGACCGGCACGATCGGGGTGCCGACAGATCGGGTCACCACCGAGATCACGGTGAGCCCCAAGGTCAGGGAGATGAACTTCCTGCCGGTGCCCTACGCGCCGGTCAAACTCGACATCGACGGCGACGACTGGCGCGCCGACCTGGCCTCGCTGATGCTGTTCAGCGGCAACGCCGCGACCGAGGCGGGCGGGAAGACCTTCACGGTCGTCAGCGACCGGGCCCTGCCGACCGCGCCCCAGCTCGAGCAGGCGAGCCGCCCCGACATCAGCGGCTATCTGGACACCCCCGCCCGGCTGCCCGAGTCGATCCGCTCCCTCACCCGGCAGCTCGTCAAGGGCAAGGAGAGCCGCTACGCGCGGGCGCTGGCGATCCAGGACTACTTCCTCGACAACTTCACCTACTCGCTCGATCCGCCCCCGCCCAGCAGGGTCGGCCACCTCGAATCATTCCTGCGGGACAAGCGGGGCTACTGCGAGCAGTTCGCCGCGACGATGGCGCTGATGGCGCGGCTCGCCGACATCCCCGCCCGGGTCGCCGTCGGGTTCGCGCCCGGCACCGTCCTCCCCGACGGCCGCTACGAGGTCCGGCAGAAGGACTCCCATGCCTGGCCCGAGCTGTACTTCGCCGGCTCCGGCTGGGTGCGGTTCGAGCCGACCCCGGGCGGTTCCGGCCGGCCGTCGCTGGTCGACGTGCCGTCCTACGCCCAGCCGCCGGCCGAGGAACGGCCGAGCGGGGCGTCCCGTTCGGCCAGCGCGTCGCCGACCCCCGGCGCG
>NZ_BAAGZI010000649.1:0-1874 GCF_054778695.1 Actinocorallia lasiicapitis | reverse complement strand
CGCGTTCGCGGCCGGGCTCGCCGAAGCCGTCAACCCCCTGCTCGCCGAGCCCGCCAGGGCCCGCGCGATGGGCGAGGCAGGCCGCCGCCGCGCCGTCGCGCACTTCTCCTGGACCGAGATCGCCCACCGCACCACCGACCTCTACCGCTCCCTCCTCGCCGCTGACTGAGGAACCGGGAAGCACGAAGCCCTCGCCCGGAGCAGGCGAGGGCTTCGTGGAAACGGGTGGGTACAGCTGGTTTCGAACCAGCGACCCCTGCTTTGTAAGAGCAGTGCTCTACCCCTGAGCTATGCACCCCGAGCCGGGAGACCCCCGGCGACCGGGACAGTTTACCCGATCTCCCGGGCAGGTCAGGACGGGCGCGACGGCAGTGAAATCGGCGACGACTCCGACAAAAGCTTACGAAGTTACTCGTGAGGGTCGAGTGGAGGGCTATCCTCCTTCAAGGTCATCACAAGAGTCGTGGAGTATGCCGATGAGCGCCGCTGGTAAGGCCAGGTCCGTAACACGTTGGACTGCCGTGGGCCTGATGGCCACCGCGGTGCTGACTGCGACCGGCGGCGGTTTCGCCCAGTCGTATTCAGGTCTGCACTCCTGGGCGATCGAGCACGGGCTGGACGGCTGGAAGGCCGCCTCGTTCCCGCTGCTGGTCGACCTGTTCATCATCGTCGGGGAGCTGGGCCTGTTCCTGCTCGCCCTCGACGCCTACGCGATCCGCAAGAGCCTGCTGTCCTGGATGGACTTCATGCTGCCGCTGTTCATCGCCCTCGCGGGCTGGACGGCGTCGCTGGTGTTCAACGTCGGGCACGTGCTCAACAAGGAGTTCTCCTACCAGGCGACGGCGGCAGTCCCGCCGATCGTGTCGATGCTCGGCCTGTTCGTGCTGCTGCGCACCCTGCACCGGTATGTCGTGAACAACGGCAAGGGTTCGGAGGAGGAGGCCGCGGTCGCGCTGGCCGCCGCGGCCGTCCCGCAGCAGATCACCGCGACCCGGATGCCCGAGATCGCCGCTCCCGCCGGTTCGGTCGGCGACCCGGTCGTCGGCGAGGACGCCAAGGCCGCGGCCCGCGCCGCCGCGCCGGAGAGCGCGGCCGAGCAGACCTTCGTGGACCTGATGGAGCCGGTCCGCTCCGGCGCCGACTCCGACCTGAAGCCGCAGCCCGACCCGGAGAGTATGCGCGGCATCGTCATCGAGGCGCTCGGCCGGCACAACGGCGACGTCGCGGCGACCTGCGCCGAGCTCGCCACCGACGGTTACGCCATCGACGAGACCGAGGTCGGCAAGATCCGCGAGAACCACTGGTTCCCGTACTTCGCCTACCGCCTCCTGGCCAAGCACGGCCCGGACGGCAAGAAGGTCTCCCAGGAGCTGACCGACCTCGGCGTCGAGTACGACAAGGTCGCCCTCCGCGACCTGGTGCGCTCCTGGCGCGCCTGAACCAGCCCGAACCGGAAGCCGTCCGCCCTTGAGGTGGGCGGCTTTCGCCGTCCATGGGGTCTGACCTCGGGATGATCGACTTGAACTGATCGAACTTCTGTTCGATAGTGGGGGTATGGGTGCCCTGACCGACCTCGTCGTCGGCCCGCTGACGGCGCCGGACGAGGTCACCGGCGGCCTCCTCCGGGTCCTGCCGGAGCTGCGCCCGCTGCTGCCCCCGCTCCGTCCCGGAGCCGCCGTCAGCGTGACGGGCTCGGCCTCGCTGGGCCTCGCGCTGGTCGCCGGGGCCGACGACTGGACGGCCGTCGTCGGGGTCCCCGAACTGGGGGTGCTGGCCGCCGAGGCGATGGCCGCCGACCTCGAGAGACTGCTGCTGGTCGACGAGCCGGGCCCGCGCTGGGCCGAGGTGGCGGCCGCGCTGGTCGAGGCCGGAGT
>NZ_BAAGZI010000648.1:0-1883 GCF_054778695.1 Actinocorallia lasiicapitis | reverse complement strand
GACCGCGAGCAGCACGGCCACCCCCCGCAGCACCCGCCCCACCCGCCCGCCGTTCATGCGGCCCCTGCCGGGGTGAGGTGGGTGGGGAGGACGGCGGTGAGGCGGGTGCCGCGGGTGGGGTGGGGGGTGAGGGTGCAGGTGCCGCCGAGCTCTTCCGCCCGTTCGCGCATGGCTTGGAGGCCGATGCCGCGGGGGGTGCTCGGCAGGATGCCGCGGCCGTGGTCGGTGATCTGGAGGTGGAGGGCGGCGCCGTCATGGGTGAGGGTGATGGTGCAGCGGGTGGCGTCGGCGTGGCGGGCGATGTTGGTGAGGGCTTCGGCGGTGATCCGGTAGGCGGCGACCTCGACCGCGGCGGGCAGCTCGTCGCGGGGGCCGGTGGCGGTGACGGGGGCGTCGCCGAGGTCGGCGGCCTGCTGCCGGATCGCGCCGAGCAGGCCGTACCGGTCGAGTGCGGGCGGGCGCAGGTCGTGGACGAGACGGCGGACGTCGGTGAGGACGTCAGCGAGGTCGGTGGTGACCTGGGCGAGGGTGGCGTCGGCGGTGGCGGGGTCGCGGGGGGAGAGGTTGCTCGCGGCCTGGATCTTGAGGCCCGCGGCGGCCAGGGCGGGGCCGAGGCCGTCGTGCAGGTCGCGGCGGAGCCGTCGGCGTTCCTCGGCGATGCCGGTGACGAGCGCCGTCCGGCCGGACTGGAGCTCCTCGGTGAGGGCGGTGGCGTGGGCCGCGGCGGCGGCCTGGCGGACCATGTCGGCGAGGAGCCGCTGGTCACGGTCGGACAGCTGGGCGCCGAGCCGCGGCACGAGGGTGAGACGGCCGATGGGGGCGTCGCGGTAGGTGAACGGCAGGACGATCGTGTCGTCGCGGGGTTCGCCCTGGCTGACGGTGAGGGTGGTGCCGTCGGCGAGGTCGAGGTCGACCCGCACGTACGGGGAACGGAACGCGGCGGCGACGCCCCTGGCGACCTCGGTGAGCAGTTCGTCGGGGTCGGGGGCCTCCTCCAGCCGCCGGGCGAGCGCCGACACCACCTCATAAGGGTCATCCCGGCCGGTGAGCGCACGGTGGACCAGGCGTTGGAGCCGCCGCCGCAGCGGCGCGTACAGGACGGCGACGGTTCCGGCGGCGGCGATCCCGGCGACCCGGTCGCCGCCGAACAACTCGCCCGCGCCGATGAACACGGCCAGGTCGACGGCGATGACGACGGTGGCGAGCGTCCCGTACAGGAGGGTCCAGCCGAGCAGCAGGTCGGCGCCGTACAGCCGATACCGCAGCACGGCGATGACGACGGCGGCGGCCAGCGCGCTCTGGCCGAGCAGGAAGGTGACGTCCCGCCAGACGGGCGCCGCGTCGACGGCGCTGAGGACGAGATCCCCTGCCATGAAGCCGAGTTCGACGAGCACCCCGAGGAGCAGCCAGCGCAGCTGGGCGCGGCGGACGGGGTCGGAGCCGGAGAACCGGCGGACGAACGCGGCCATCGCCAGGAGCGTCGCGGCGGTGGCGGCGACGCCGAGCGCGGCGCCGGCGCGGTCCCAGAACACGGTGGGCAGCGGGAGCGACAGCGGATCGAGGTCGACGCCGTCCAGCCCGGTGACCTGCTCGGGAGCGCCCTGGCGGCTGATCACCCAGTCCTGCCACGGGACGACGGCCAGCATCAGCGGGGTGAGGGCGAGCGCGCCGACGGCCAGGGCGGCGGGGAGCCGCCAGCGCGGTGAGGGCAGCCGCCCGTCGGGGAAGTACAGCAGGACCAGCGGCCAGGTGAGGATCTGCAGCGGCCCCGACCGCGCGCCGACGAACACCGCGGCCTCGGCGAACGGCAGGTCACGGGCCGCGGCGAGGGGCGCGTAGGCGACGGCGAACCCGTCGGCGGCCGCGGCGATCCCGCCGGCCAG
>NZ_BAAGZI010000647.1:0-1891 GCF_054778695.1 Actinocorallia lasiicapitis | reverse complement strand
CAGGGTCAGCGCGGCGCCGTGCAGGCCCATCGCCTCGCCCCGGGCGGAGGACGGCACCCAGCGGCTGAGCGTGTCCACGGAGCTGGACAGCGCTGGCGCGCACAGGAACCCGGCGGGCAGCAGCGCGAGCATCAGCCAGGGCCACCCGCCGACCAGGCCGACCGGGACGGTGAGCGCGCCCATCGTCGCGACCATCACCAGCGGCGAGATCTTCCGGGACAGGCCGCCGTAGACGAAGCCGCCGACCAGCGACCACAGGCACCAGACCGCGATGAACAGGCCCGTCCACTGGGTGGCGGAGTCGGCCTTGAGCGCGGCGACGATGCCGAGTTCGGTGGAGGCGAGGATGAAGGTCGTCGCGAACGTGACGCCGAACAGCCCGAACATCGCCGGGGTCAGCCACTGGCGGCGCGGCACCGGGCCGTCCCCGGCGTCCTCCTCGTCCTCGTCGACGATCGACGGGTTCAGCCTGATGAGCCCCGCGCCCGCGCAGAACAGGCCCGCGGCGATCGCGAACATCGTCCAGTGGCCGCCGATCCCCTGCACGGCGGCGACCGCGGCGGCCGGGCCGATCATGTAAGAGACCTCGACGAACATCCCGTCGAGCGCGAACGCCGGCTGGCGCTGCTCCGCCGGGACGGCCGCCGCGAGGCACTGCCGCACCACGCTGAACACGGGCAGTGACAGCACGCCTCCGGCCAGTGCCGCGACGACCAGCGGCCAGTACGGCAGGAACGACGCGACCGACCAGATGACGACCTGCGCGGTCGTCGTGACGAGCAGGACAGGACGGAGCCCGTACCGGTCAACGCACCGTCCCGCGATCGGCGCGCCGATCGCGACCCCGATGGTGGAGGCGGCGGCGACCAGTCCCGCACGGAAGAAGCCCAGCTCCAGCTCGTAGACGACATGGAGGGTGAGGGCCATGCCGGACGCCGTCAACGGGATCCGGGCGAGCAGCCCGGCCAGCATCAGCGCCCGCACACCCGGCAGTGCCAGGACCCTCCGGTAAGGCTCTACAGTCATCTGGTTCATTACCTCCGGTCGGACATTGTGCCAGTCGGCTTGACCATCCCGTCCAGGCATTTAGTCTGTGCCGACCGATCTGCCGGATCCGCTTGCCCCGGCGCGTTACGTTCAGTACATTCATCCGAGATCAAGCCGTGATCAACCCCCGAGGGTTGCGGACAGGAGAAGTACGCCCGTGGATTCCGTTGGCCAAAAGTTGCTGGAGCTCGGCAAGAAGGAGCTCGGTTACGGCGAGCGGTCGGACGGCTCGACGAAGTTCGGCGAGTGGTACACCAAGAACGTCGACGAGGACCACAACCCGTACTTCGACGACGCACCCTGGTGCGACATGTTCCTGGCCTACCTCGCGGACAAGGCGGGCGTCACCGACCAGGCCGGCGAGTTCGCCTCTACCCAGCAGCACGCCCAGTGGTTCAAGGACCAGGGCGCGACGACCAGCAAGCCCGAACCGGGCGCGATCGTCTTCTACGACTGGACGGGCAACAAGGATCTCGGCTCGATCTCCCACGTCGGGATCGTCATCGAGGTGTACGCCAACGGCAAGTTCAAGGCCCTCGAGGGCAACGCCGAGGACCAGGTCAAGTACAAGATCCGTGACGTGGACAGCGTCGCGACGTTCGCGCTGCCGAGCAAGGTGAAGGTCGCCACGTCCGCCAAGCCGGAGGCCGGGTACGCGCCCAAGCACGCCGCGCCCGCGCCGACCGTCGACCAGCTCACGCAGGCCCCCGCCGTGGTGACGACCTCGGGCCAGGCGCAGGAGGTCGCCGACGGCGGCTCCTACGAGCTGCCCGTCAAGGAGGCGGCGCTGACCGGCGCGGTCGGGATCGTGGTGCTCGCGGTCCTCGCGCTGGGCATGGCCAAG
>NZ_BAAGZI010000646.1:0-1907 GCF_054778695.1 Actinocorallia lasiicapitis | reverse complement strand
GACGATCGCCGCCCGGCCCGCCTCGAGCTGGCTGACGGCCGCAGCCCGTCCCGCGAACGGCATCGCCACCGCCGACCCGGGAGCCGACCCGGCCGCCTCACGCAACGCCTCCGACGGTTCGACCCCCAGCTCCCGCCGGAACAGATCGGTGCAGATCCCGACCTGCCGGGCGGCCGCCTTCCGGTCGCCCGACGCGGTCAGGCACCGCACCAGCAGCTCGTGGTTGCTCTCCTCCAGGGGCCCTCGGTCGACGGCCCGTCCCGCGTACTCCACGGCGTCGGCGGGGCGGCCGAGCGCGAGCATCGTGGCGGCGGCCTGCCGCAGCCGTGCCTCGATCAGCGCCGACACCCGGCTCCGCTCCACCACCAGCCATGACTCGAACTCCAGACAGGAGTCCAGCCGCACCCCCTCCAACAGCTCGCCGTCGGCCGTCAGCAGCGGCGCCGGATCGGTGAGCCCACCGCAGACCTCGAGCACGTCGACCTGGCCCGGCACCGCGACGGCCACCGGATCGCCGGAGATCTCCACACCGACCGAGCGGCGGAGCTCGGCCAGGGTCCAGCGGAGCGCGCCGAGCGGGTCGTCGGCGTCGCCGAAGAACAGTTCGGCGAGCCGCGCCCGGCCCGGCGGGCGCTCCGTCAGCAGCAGGTAGGCCAGGACGGCCCAGGCCTTGCGGCCGCGCGGCTGTTTCGCCGCGCCCTCGGCGCGGGGCGCCCCGAGCAGCCGGATCGTCACCACGGGATCACCCCCTCGCCGTCGTTCGGTCAGCTCCGCCGGATGCCGACCACTTCCAGATAGTCGGCGGGCGCGGCCACCGTGCCGTCGTCCGCCCTGTTGTACTCGCGGGCCACGTCCGCGAGCTCGTCGGCGAACTTCGCCAGATCGTCCTCTGTCAGGGTGCCCGACAGCCGGGTGATCGGGCCATAGTGCTCCCGGAACCACTGCGAGAAGTGCTCGGGGGAGTGGTAGCGGAACACGTACTGCCGCTCGACGACCGAGATCCATTCGACGGAGTCGCCGAACAGCGCGGTCAGATGGTCGGTCGTGCCCCAGAGGGTGGCGGGACGGACCCCGGCGGGCGGCGGCGCCCAGCGGGCGACGGTCCGGAACATCGCGCCGATCATACCGGTCGGGGTCCAGCTCGCGAGCGCGATCCGGCCTCCTACGGCCGTCACCCGGACGAGTTCCCGCGCCGCCTGCTCGTGGTCGGGTGCGAACATCACGCCGACGGTGCTCGCGGTCAGGTCGTAGTGGCCGTCCGGGACGGGCAGCGCTTCGGCGTCGCCCTCCAGGAAGGTCACCGGCAGGTCCTCGGCGGCGGCCCGTTCGCGCCCCTTGGCCAGGAGGTTCTGCGCGTAGTCCACACCGGTCGCCTCGGCGAAGCGGCGGGCCGCGGCCATCGCGATGTTGCCCTGCCCGCTGGCCACGTCCAGGACGCGCTGGCCGGCCCGGATGTCGGCGGACTCCACCAGCCGCTCCGCCATGATCTGCAGGGTGTTGCCCACCCGCGTGTAGTCGCCGGTCTCCCAGCCGGCGCGCTGTGCCTTCTTGATGGTCTCGAAATCGATGTTCGTCATGTCGACAAGAGAACAGGCCCGCCGTGTGACGGCCCGTGTGACGACGAGGCGCACCTCAAGATTTCTCCGGCGCCGCGACCGTCTGTCCGGCTCGCTTCCGACACGTGAATCAGCCTTTGGGTTGCATGAGAATTCTATGAGAGAAGATCCTCTCTATGTTTTGATCCTGCTACCTGCCGATATGTTCGCTTTCGCGATGCGGCCGAGTGAGGGGTAGGGAAGATGAGCCAGGTGAAGCGAGCGACGCGCGCCCTGCAGCGCCGGACGGAACACCTCGCGGAGGCGCTGCGACCGGCACGGCCCGTCAGCCCGGCGGCCGCGGCCGCCGTC
>NZ_BAAGZI010000645.1:0-1909 GCF_054778695.1 Actinocorallia lasiicapitis | reverse complement strand
GATACGACGCCTGGCTGGCCGCGGGCGCGCCCGTCCACCTCGTGGACGTGCCGTGGGCCGAGGCCGTCGCCCGCGCCGAGATCACCATCCGCGACGCGGGCTACACCGAGGTCGCCCCCGGCACCCTGACGGCCGTGAGCTGGCTCGTCCCCTAGCCCGTCCCCTAAAGGGTGGGGTCGACCACGATCTTGGCGTGGGCGTCGGGGCTGGCCAGCTCGGTGAACGCGTCGGCCAGGCCGTCGAGGCCGATCGTCCCGGAGATGATCGCGCCCGCGTTGATCCGGCCCTCGGCGATGTCGAGCAGGGTCGCCTGGTACTGGGCGGGGTTGGTGCCGAAGGTGCCGCGCAGCGTCAGCTCCTTGATCGCGCTGACGCCCGGCATGATCACGTCGTCGCTCATGCAGACCCCGACGATCATCACGGTGGTTCCGGCGGGCGCGCCGTCGATGACCTGCTGGAGCAGCCCCGGCACGCCGACGCACTCGAAGATGACGGCCTTGCGGGTGGGGATGCCGAGCACCTCGTGGGTGAGCGCCTCCACCGTGCTGACGGGGATGCCCAGCTCGGCCCATTTGCCGTAGGGGCTGGTGACGGCCGGGTCGAGCACCTCGTCCGCGCCGAGGGTCTCGGCCAGGGCGCGCCGTGCGGGCGAGAAGTCCACGGCGATGACGTGGCCGTGGCCGCGCGCCTTCAACGTGGCGACGACGCCGAGCCCGATCGGCCCCAGCCCCAGCACCACGGCCACCGAGTCGGGCGCGATCTCGGACCGGTGGACGGCCCGGTGCGCGACCGCGAACGGCTCGGTGATCGCCGCCGCCTTCGGGTCGAGCCCGTTGGGGATCTCGTTGATGAACGCCTCGGTCAGCAGCATCAGCTCGCCGTACCCGCCGGGGAACATCGGGGCGTAGCCGATGATCCCGGCGCCGGCGGGGCTGAGCCCGATCGGCGGCCCGCACACCTGGGTGCCGACCGGCAGGGTCTGCTGCGTGTTCGGCCCGTAGGCGAGGATCTCGGCGCTGAACTCGTGCCCGAACACCAGCCCCTGCCGCGGGTCGTACGGCACCCCGCCGGACCGCCGCGCCGTCTCCATGAACGCCTCGGGGTCGGCCAGCGCGTGGAGGTCGGATCCGCAGATCCCGCAGGCCAGCGTCCGCACGAGCACCTGCCCGTCCAACGGCACCGGGTCGCTCACCTCGGTGACGACCAAGCTCTTGTCTCGTGTCACGGCTGCACGCATCGGACGAACCTCCCTAGACGGATGGCTCAGTACCGAACCACGTTCAATGGCTATCTGGCTAGGGGTTGCCCTGCTGACGTTGCCAGCGGTTCAGGGCGTTCAAGGCGATCTCCTGGGTGCGGGACAGGCCCTGGGGGTGCGGCGGGGCGCCCGGGGAGGGGGCGGCGGAGGCGGGTGGGGCGGGGGTGCGGGCGGCGCGGACCTTGGCGCTCAGGCCGTAGGAGATCACCAGGAGGGCGAAGAAGAGCAGGGTGTACAGGCCGTGCTCGGCGAGGGGCACGAACCTGCCTTTGACGACGTCCAGGACGGCGAAGACGGCGAAGCCGAGGACCCAGCCGAGCAGGCTCGGCAGGAACCACACGTCCTTCCTGCGGACGATCGCGGCGACCGTGAGCACCAGCAGCAGGCCCTCGACGGCCTTGAGGCCGATCAGCGCCTGGCCGGCCATGCCGTCGCCGAGATAACCGGCGAGCTCCCGCTTGTGGTTGCTGAAACCGAGCAGCCCGGTCGCCAGATTGGTGAGCCCGTACACGACGAGGAACACGCCGACGGTGAAGTGCTGCCGGTGCCAGGTCGAACCTAGAGCGGCCGAGCCGGGAGCGGCCGAGCCGGGAGCGGCCGACGGCGCGGCGTGCTGCTGGGGCGGCGGCGCGTACTGGTGCTGGGCGGGGG
>NZ_BAAGZI010000644.1:0-1909 GCF_054778695.1 Actinocorallia lasiicapitis | reverse complement strand
GACCGGCCGCCGACGCGCACGTGGACGCTCACCGAACCGGCCGAGGCCTTCGCGGCCGAGCTCGGCGTCGCCAGCGTCCACGCCCCGCCGCCCGAGCCGACCCCGTCCCAACTCGCCCGAGCGCGCGCCCTGGCCCGAGCCCGAGCCGAACGCCGCCGGTAACAGTGCGACGACACCCGGGTGAAACCCACGCCATCCACACCGCAAGGCCCTACGATCGCCAGCATGGTTGATCTGGGGCGCGGGCTGGGGCGATCGGCTGCCGCCCGAACTCACGGCGCCACGGCCCCAGGGGGCCGCGTCACCGCGAGTTCGGTTGCCCTCGGATCAGCCCATGGTGCTCTCGGCGACCAGGACCAGCCGCCCACCGCGGCGAGCGCGGCCAACGTGCCGACCGTCACGACGACGCTGCCCGGAACAGGCGCGGCGGACGACGAGGCGGGGATCGAGCTGCAGGCCGTCACAGGCAAGAACGGCATCGACGAGCCGAAGCCAGTCGCGGGGCACCGCCTGGCGGATGACGACTGGGACCTCGACGAGGTGAAGACCCGCAAGGGGCTTCGCCCCCTGCACCCCTGGCCCTCCTCTGGAGAGAGGTGGGGGACGGCGGACGACTGCAGGACGGCGGGTGGTGGGGCGTGTCCTCTCCCCGCCATCGGTCACCCCGAGGGATGCCACACCGACGACCACCACTCCAAGGGCCGCTCCGCGGGCCTACGGCAGACCCTTTCCGCGGCGGCCGCCGGCGCGACATGGCAGAGCCTGCCCGACGACGGAGAGAGGCCCCACCCTCGAGGTGGAAGCGCGCGGCCGCGCGCTCGACGAGCCGCAGCAGCGCGGTAGCGACGACCAGGCCGACGAGAACGATCACTCACGCCTACCTTCAGTATCCATGTGGATACTTTCATCATTTCAAATCATCGCGCCACACCTACGAATAAGTATCCACATGGATACTAAAAGGCCCGAGGATCAAGATCAACATTCATAATTTCATTTCATTATTACATAGCATAGCGTTGCGGCAATGATTTGATATGGTGTATGCTGGTCTCATGACCAAGACGCCGAACTCCCCGATCACCGCCCAGGAGGACGTGATGAGCTGCAGCTGCTCGGCGAGCAACCCGTGCGAGGACTGCATGACCCCGGAGCAGTTCGAGGCCTACCGGCAGGAGCAGCTGTACGAGATTCGCGCGAACATGCACCTGCCCGAGGGCGGCCAGCGCGGCTTGTGAGCAGGGCGAAAGACCCGTCGACATCCGCACCAGGAGGAGGAACCGCACGTGACCACCGCCCAGCCGTCCCTGATCGAGCGCGACGAGATGCTCGTGGACACCGTCCTCGGCATCGGCCGCCTGTCCGTGGACTTCCCGAACGTCGCGGGACGAGGCCGGCACCGCCGCGCGGCCGTCGAGCATCTGGCCGCCACCTGGCCGGGCGTCCGCGCCGAGCGCCCCGCGGACCTTCCCGACGTGGTCATCGTCGGCCTCCCCCTCGGCCAGGGCGTCACCAGCCTGAGGATCGTCGGCGATCCGGCGGAGGTCGCCGCGTTCGTCGCCGCGCTCCCCCGGATCCTGGCCGAGATGGAGCGGCAGGCCACGCTCGCCGTGCGCGCCTACAACAGGTGGCTGCGCAGCGGAGCCGCCGGCCTGGAGATGATGCCGTCCGAGCACGGCAGCGTCGCCCGCGCGTTCCGTGCGGGAGCGTTCGACGAACTCGCCGCCGTCGCCGGACTGCCGGTCGCGCCGGGCGACCCGCGCTTCACCTCGGACACCTCGTGGAGCGGGCAGGCCCGCGCCTACGCCCGGGACCTGCTGCCCGGCATCGGCGACCTGGCCGCCTTCAGGGACGAGGACACCACCGCCGCCATCCTCGGCGCCGCCACCTACCTGCCCGACCCGCTGAC
>NZ_BAAGZI010000643.1:0-1914 GCF_054778695.1 Actinocorallia lasiicapitis | reverse complement strand
CGGCCGTCCGGGTGCCCGCCGCCGTCGCGGCCGCCCCCGAGGTGCGGGTTCGCAAGAAAGGCCGCCACCACCGCACGTCCGGCGCGCCGCCCGTCGAGCTGCCGACCGGGATGAGCCACTACGACTTCGAGGAGGCGGAGGAGGGCACCATGATGATGCCCGCGATCTCCGCCGCCGTCGCCGCCGAGGCCGAGGACCGCGAGTTCTGGGGCCGGATCGAGCATCTCAAGGACGACGAGGACTTCGCGTTCTGGACTGACCTGCAGACGTCGGTCAACCAGAACCTGGACGCCGGAGCCGCCTACAGCGGACGGTGACCCACAGACCCTGGGGATGAGGGAGAGAACGGAAGAGGTGCGGCGCCCACGGGCTCCGCACCTCTTTCGTTGCCGGGATCGCCGGGATCGACCGGCCTAGCCGACCGAGCTGGTGGCGAGTTTCGCGGCGAAGGCGAGGAAGCCGGCGCCGACCGCGGTGGTCGCGGTGGCCGACAGCTTGCGGCGGCGCCGGAACGCGTCGGCCAGCCGGGTGCCGCTGAAGATCAGCGTGGTGAGGTACAGGAAGCTGAAGAACTGCAGGATGACGCCCAGCACGAGGAACGACAGCGCCGGGGTGGCGTAGCCGGGGTCGACGAACTGCACGAAGAACGAGATGAAGAACAGGATCGCCTTCGGGTTGAGCAGGCTGATCAGCAGGGCCCGCCGGAACGGGCGCTCGATCTCCTCTACCTCCTCCGCCGCGGCCTGGGCGGGCTCGGCGGCCCGCTCCTTGATCATCTTCCAGGCCGATCGGAGCATCCCCACGGCCAGGTAGAGCAGGTAGGCGGCGCCCGCGTACTTCACCGCGCCGAAGACCAGGTCGTTGGTCTTGAGCAGGGAGGCGACCCCCAGCGCGGAGGCGACCATCAGGATCGTGTCGCCGAGGAAGACGCCCGAGGCGGCCAGATAGCCGCGGCGCACTCCGCGCCGGGCGGCCGTGGACAGCACGTACAGCGAGTTCGGCCCCGGCAGGAGGACGATCAGCACGGTGCCGATCACATAAGCAGGAAGGTCAGTGATGCCCAGCATGTCGCCCAGTGTGCCAAAGACCGGGATATGTCACGAACCTGTTTCCAGGCAGCGCTGGAACGGGCCCGTGGCCAGCCGCTCGGTGACGGCCGCCGTCAGCGCGACGTCCGAGGCGAGCCCCAGCGCGTTCAGCCGACGGACGATCTTCCCGTAGAGCTCGGCGTACACGGTGTCCCACAGCCCCGACGTCCGCAGCCGCTCCATCTCGTTCTTGACCGGCATCCCGTAGGTCTCGGCCCCGACGACCTGGGTCTGCCCTCCGTTGCCGGCCAGCCGGAGCGCGGCCAGCGCCGACAGCAGATCGACCAGCTCATGATCCACCTGGGGGCCTTCGCCGCCCGGGGTGCCGACCAGGACCCACCGCCGGGCCTGCACGGCCCCGAGCAGCAGATCGCCGTCGGTGATCCGCTCGGCGGCGTCCACGACCAGCAGATCGTAGGGGCCGGGCGGCACCGCGTCGGGCGTGGTGCAGACCACCGAGACGGCCGAGGCGGGGTCGTGCACGGGGTGGTTGAGCCGGGCGGCGGCGCGCGCCCTGAACTCCGGTTCCGGCTCCTCCCCCAGGATCTCGGCGATCCGGGTCTCGGTCTGCTCCAGGGCTTCGGTGGCGGCGGCGAGATCGTTCCGTCCGGCTTCGGCGGCGGCCGTCGCCCGCTCCTCCTGGTCGGTGAGCGCCTTCTCGGCGTCAACAAGGGCGTCCGCCGCGTCCTGCTCGTCCTGTTTGGCCTGGTCGGTACGGTCCTTGCTGTCGGCCAGCACGGTGCGGGCGCGGGACAGGCGCGCCTCGGCGGCCATCCCGACACGTCGCGCCTCGTCGGCGGGGGCGGCGGCCCGGTTGGCGGCGTCG
>NZ_BAAGZI010000642.1:0-1917 GCF_054778695.1 Actinocorallia lasiicapitis | reverse complement strand
CCGACCCGGACGGGCCGGGCCGGCGCACCGCCCTCACCGCCGGGCTGACCGACTGGTACGCGGCGGTCGGCCCGACCACGGACGTCCTGCACCTGGCCGGTTCGCTCCGCTGGGCGCACCGCACCCTCGCCCTCCTCGACAACGGCCTCGTACCGGGCGACGCCCCCGCCGCCGCCCTCGACCACGTCGGCCTGCTACTCGTGACCCGCGACGCCGACCTCGTCGCCCGGCTCGCCGCCACCCTGCTGGAACCCCTCGACCGGGCGCGGGGCCAGCTCCGTCCACGCCTCGCCGAAACACTCCTGGCCTGCCTGGAATGCCGGTTCAACGCGACGGAGGTGGCGGTGCGGCTGAACGTCCACGCCCAGACCGTGCGCTACCGGCTGCGCCGCCTCGACGAACTGTTCGGCCCGGCCATGCACGACCCCGACCGGGCGCTCGACCTTCAGCTCGCGCTGCGGCACTGGCTCCTGGTCAACCGCACCTGACGCGCGCGTCGGGGCCCGGCCAGCCGAGGGCGTTGGTGAGGAACGAGATCACGGCGGGGCTCAGCAGCATCCGCATGTGCTCGCTCTCCTCACGCGGGCAGAGCCGCTGGAGGGTGCGGTTGCGGGCGCCCGCCAGGTAGCCGGTGGTGTGCGGGGTGGCGATCTCGTCCCTGTCGGTCGTCAGGACGGTGTAGTCGACACCCGGCACGGTCTCGGGACCCGCGTTGAGCTCCTTCAGGAACGCCGAACCCTCGACCTGCTGCACGCACGCCTTCCCGCACATCTCGGCGATCGGCCTGTCGATCCCGAAGAACCAGCGGCCGAGCTTCACCAGCCCGCTCAGATCGGTGCCGTGGTTGGTGGGCGCGAGCCCCACGAACCGTCCCGTGACGGGCGCCCCACCGAGATGCTGCAGATAGTGGCGGACGACCAGCGACCCCATCGAATGAGTGACGAAATCGACCTTCCGGGCGCCCGTCGCGGCCCGGACCCGCGCCGCGAACTCCGCGACCTTCACGGCGGACTCCTTGATGTCGCCCGTCCCCTGGATCGGGAAGTCGTCGTTGGGCCCGCCGTGGTTCAGCGCGAACACGCAGTACCCGTCCCGCTTCAGCGCGGGCGCGATCTTCTGCCAGGTCAGCGCCATGTTCTCCAACGTCCCGTGCACGAGCACGACGGGCGTCGGATGCACCCACGACGTCCGGCACTTCCAGTCGTTCGCTCCTTGCGGCACGCTCTCCGCCCGCACCGGCCCCGCCGCCCCGACCACCACGGCGACCGCCACGCCCACTCCACACAACACACGCCTGACCAGCATTCGGCTTCCTTCCCAGGGGTAGAAACCCAAACGCTAGGCACATCAGCAACCCCTTACTTGTCCCCCACCGCACCCCTCCCCACCCCCGTTATCACCCCCAACACAACCGCCTTTCCGGCCCGTTCGGGCGGGGCGGTCATGGGGGTTCCGGGACGGGGTCGTCCTCGTCGTGGAGGAGGGCCAGGACGCGGTCGATGTGGTCGTCGGTGAGGTGGGACAGGTTGGTCGGGGCTGGGTGTGCGGATGTCTCCATGGTGGGCGACCCCCCGGCGTGCCTTCGGATTCATGCCGACGGGTCACTCTAAGTGAGGTGGCGGGGGCGGTGGGGGCGGGGAGTGGGTTAGCCCGGTTCGTGCGTGTCCTGGGGGCGGAGGAGGCGGACGGCCTCGGTGAGGCGGGTCAGTTCTGTGGACGTCTCGTCGGGTGGGGGGACGGGGGCGGTGCCGGAGAGGGCGTCGGCCAGGGCGTCGATGCGGGCCGGGTCGGGTTTTGCGCCGTCCGTCACCTGGAGGGCGAGCATGGCGGCGGCGCCGCCGAACGTCCAGACGGCCTGCTGGGACGGGTCGGGGACGGCGGCGCGGTCGGCGGCGGCGTCGCGCAGGACCAGGGCGC
>NZ_BAAGZI010000641.1:0-1922 GCF_054778695.1 Actinocorallia lasiicapitis | reverse complement strand
GGCGGGCCGCGGACGCCGGGCCGCGATCGGCTTCGCCTACGGATGCGGGCTGCTCGGCGCGCTGATCGCGACCGTCGCGGTGGCCGTCGAATCCTGGCAGTTGCTGCTGGCGGGGCTGCTGTTCTTCGGCGGCGGCAGCGCGGCGACCCTCGCGGCCCGCTATTCGGCCACCGACCTGTCCCGGCCGGGCCACGCCGCCCGCGACCTGTCGATCGTGGTGTGGGCGACCACCGGCGGCTCGGTGGCGGGGCCGCTGATGGCCGGACGGGCCGACAGCCTCGGCGGCCACACCGGGGTGTACGCGCTGGTGGCGGTCGCGTTCGCGCTGGCCACCGCCGGGATCTTCCTGGCGCTGCGGCCCGACCCGTTGCAGGTCGCCCATCTGGGCAGCGACCGCGTCGGCAAGACCCCGGAGCGGTCGCTGCGCGCCGCCTGGTCGGTGCTGCGCCGCTCCCCCAGCGCGCGGGTCGCGGTCGCCGGGATCGTGGTCAGCCACACCTCGATGGTGGCGCTGATGTCGATGACCCCGGTCCATCTCGACCACGGGCACGCGAGCCTGGACGCCGTCGGGGTGGTGATCAGCCTGCACATCGCCGGGATGTACGCGCTGTCGCCGCTGGTCGGCTGGCTCGCCGACCAGTTCGGCCATATCGCCGTCCTGCTCCTCGGCATGGTCCTCATCGTGCTGGCGGCGGTGGTCGCGGGCACGTCCGGCGAACATGATCTGGTGCGGCTGAGCGTCGCGCTGGTGCTGCTCGGCCTCGGCTGGTCATGCGGGCTGGTCGCCGGTTCCGCGCTGCTGACCGAGTCGGTGCCGGTGGACCTGCGGCCGTCGGTGCAGGGGCTGTCGGACCTGCTGATGAACACCGGGGCCGCGCTCGGCGGCGCCGTCGCCGGGGTGATCGTCTCGGTCCTGTCGTACGCGGCCCTGTCCGGGCTGCTGATCCTGCTGGCCCTGCCGATGGCGACCGCGCTGCTCTACCGCCGCCGTATCCAGCCCGCTTAGCGCTCCTGCGGCTCGACGCCGGTGAGGGCCTGCGAGAGCAGGGTCTCGGTGATCGCGGGACGGGCCGAAGGATCCCGGGTGACCAGGCCGACGGCCGCCTCGACCATGCCCTGGATCAGCGCGGCGCGCAGCGCGGGCGCAGGTACGCCCGCGGCGGCGAGCGCGTCGGTGAGCGGGCGGAGGAGCTGGTCGTGGCCGTCGCGGATCCTGGCCCGGGCCGGTTCGGCCAGGGCGTGGTCGACGAGCTGCATCGCGGCGGCGTGCCGGCCGTCGGTCATGACGTCGAGGTGGACGGCCGCGTAGGCGCGGAGCTTGCCGCGCAGGTCGTCGGGTGCGGCGATGGCCGCTTCCAGGGCCGCGGCCCAGCGCGGCAGCTCCTCGTCGACGATCGCGGCGACCAGATCGTCCTTGGACCTGAAGTACTCGTACAGGCTCGGCCGGGACAGGCCGACGCGGCGGGCGAGCGCCGCCAGCGAGAGGGACTCCAGGCCCTCCTCGGCGACCAGGGCGCGCGCGGCGTCGAGCAGGGTGCGGAGCTGGCGCGCCCTGTGCTCGGCGACGGTGGGCTCGCTGATCTTCGGCACCCTCCCATTCTACCGTTTGCCTACAGACCGTCGACAACTTGCCCTTCCGACACCCCGTAGGTATCTTTCCCGACGAAGCGTCGGCAACTGGCCGGCGCGGGGAGGGTGATCGATCATGTGGTTTCTCGCGTGGCGCGAGATCCGGCACGGGAAGATCAGGTTCGCCCTGGTCGGGGCGCTGGTCGGTCTGGTGGCGTTCCTCGTCTACGTGCTGACCGGGCTGTCGGTCGGGCTCGGCGAGGCCGGGGTGTCGGGCCTGCGGGCGCTGCCCGCCGACTCCGTCGTCTTCGCGCAGGGCGCGGACCGGGTGCTGGCCCGCAGCGAGCTGCCGC
>NZ_BAAGZI010000640.1:0-1922 GCF_054778695.1 Actinocorallia lasiicapitis | reverse complement strand
GTTTGCCGGGGGCGGCCTGGGCGGGGGCGGCGGTCACGGTGGTGGCCGCGAAAGCGGCTCCCGCGGCGGCGGCGGAACCGCCGATCATGCGGCGGCGGCTGAGATTCGTCACGTTTCAGGGGGTCCTTAAGGCGCGGGGGGATCGCTTCTGCAAGGCTCGCCGCTCAACGTAGGGGACGATCGACACGGTGATCAAGGACGACCTGAAGACCTTTCACCTTCCGGGGGTCGCGGACGCTCCGCTCTTCGGGCCCGCCACGGCCGGTAAACTGACAGATCGAGTTCCGGAACAGCTCACCCAGACCATGAAGAGCCGCTCGTCCTGATTGACCGGGGGCGGCGGCCGAGGACAGGAAAGACGGACGATAGTGGCCTCGACGAACGACTTGAAGAACGGCCTAGTGCTGAAGCTCGACGGTGGCGAGCTCTGGTCGGTGGTGGAATTCCAGCACGTCAAGCCGGGCAAGGGGCCCGCCTTCGTCCGCACCAAGCTCAAGCACGTCAAGTCCGGCAAGGTGGTCGACAAGACCTTCAACGCCGGCACCAAGGTGGAGACCGCGACGGTCGACAAGCGCGACTTCACCTTCTCCTACAAGGACGGCGACGACTACGTCTTCATGGACTCCGAGTCCTACGAGATGATCCACGTCACGCCGGTCGCGCTCGGTGACGCCGCCAAGTTCCTGCTCGACAACGGGCAGGCCATGCTGGCGATGCACGAGAGCGAGATCCTGTACGTCGAGCTCCCGGTGACCGTCGAGATCGTCGTCGCGCACACCGACCCGGGCCTGCAGGGCGACCGCTCCACCGGCGGCACCAAGCCCGCCACCCTGGAGACCGGCGCCGAGATCAAGGTCCCGCTGTTCATCACGACCGGCGAGAAGATCAAGGTCGACACCCGCGACGGCGCCTACCTCGGCCGCGCCTGATGGCAGCCCGCACCAAGGCCCGCCGCTACGCCTTCGAGATCCTGTTCGAGGCGTGGCAGCGGGACTCCGAGCCCGCCGAGGTGCTGCTGCGGCGCGCCAAGCCCAAGGGCGAGCAGCTCGGTGAGCAGGCGCTCGCCGTGCGGATCATCGAGGGCGTCGCGGCGCACCGCGAGCGCATCGACGAGCTCCTGTCGACGTACGCCGTCGGCTGGACCCTCGACCGGATGCCGGCCGTCGACCTGATCGTGCTGCGGATGGGCGCCTTCGAGCTGCTCTGGGCCGAGGACGTTCCCGACGGCGTCGCGATCTCCGAGGCCGTCAACCTGGCGACCGACTTCTCCACCGAGGAGTCCCCGAAGTTCGTCAACGGCCTCCTGTCCCGGCTCCAGGACCTGAAGCCGAGCCTGACGCTCTGAGACCTCGTGCTGAGACCTCGTGCTGAGGCATCGTGCCGTTGAAAGGCCGCCGCGGAACCCTCCGCGGCGGCCTTTCCCGTTCCCGCCCTGGCGCGGTCGCGCCGCACGTCGGCGCAGGTCGGGCGGGAATGTCGGGGGCGGTGGTTAGGGTGCTGTCATGACGCTTGCAGAGGATGGGGTGCGCCGGGGCCGGGGGTCAGCGGGGGTGCGGACCGCCGTGGTGTGGGAGGCGCTGCGGCCCGTGCTGGGCGGAGCGCCGCTGGACGTCGTGGACGTCGGCGGGGGAACCGGGCATTTCGCGGTGCCGCTGGCCGAGCTCGGCCACAAGGTGACGGTCGTGGACTCCAACCCCGACGCGCTGGCCGCTCTGGAGCGGCGCGCCGACGAGGCCGGGGTGATCGTGGTGGGCCGGCAGGCCGACGCCCACGAGCTGCTGTCGGTCGTCGAGGAGGGCGTCGCCGATCTGGTGCTCTGCCACAGCGTCCTGGAGTACGTGGAGGATCCGGCCCGCGCCCTGGCCGCGCTGACGGGCGCGGCACGCCCCGGCGGGTCCCTGAGCGTCCTGGTGGCGGGCTCG
>NZ_BAAGZI010000639.1:0-1934 GCF_054778695.1 Actinocorallia lasiicapitis | reverse complement strand
CGGGCTGCTCGTCGCCGCCGACGGCGAGCCGCTGCCCGCCCCGAGCGGCGGCCTCACCCATCTGTTCCCGACGTCCGCGACCCTCGCGGGCGCGTCCCTGGACGAGCTGGGGATGCCCGGCGGCCGCAAGACGACGATCACGACCCTGGCCGGGGCGCTCGCCGACGGAACCGTGGTCCTCGACCCCGGCGCCGACCGCGACGAGGCGTCCCGGGCACTGCTCGCCCTGCGCGGCATCGGCCCCTGGACGGCCGGATACATCCGGATGCGCGCCCTCGGCGACCCCGACGTGCTGCTCACCGGCGACGTCGCGCTGAACCACGCGCTCGCCCGCCACCCCGGCGCCGACCTGCGGGCCTGGCGTCCGTGGGGCACCTACGCCACCCATCTTCTGTGGAACTCGCTGTGAGGACGATCATGATCTACACGTATCTTCCGAGCCCGATCGGGCTGCTGCTGCTGACCGGGGAACGGGCGGGCGGGGGAGTCCGGCTGGCGTCGGTGTCGCTGCCGGCGTCGCAGCCGAACGCACCGGCCGTCGCGGACGGCTGGACCGAGGACCCCGCGGCGTTCGCCAAGGCCGCGGGCCAGCTCGACGGCTACTTCGCCGGCACCCTGGAGCGGTTCGACCTGGAGTTCGTCCCGGCGGGGACGGCGTTCCAGCGCGAGGTCTGGGCCGCCCTCGAAACCCTGCCCTACGGCACGACCACCACCTACGGCCGGCTCAACGCCGAGCTCGGCGGCTCACCCGCCAGGGCGCGCGCGATCGGCCGGGCGATCGGCGCGAACCCGCTGCTGATCGTCCGCCCGTGCCATCGGGTGGTCGGCGCGGACGGCTCCCTCACCGGCTTCGCCGCGGGCCTGCCCGCCAAGGAACTCCTGCTCGGCCACGAGGCCAGGACGGCTAGGGCAGCAGCACCCCGGGGTTGAGCAGGTTCCCCGGGTCGAGGGCCTGTTTGACGGCGCGGAGCACGGCGATCTCGGCGGGGGAGCGGCCCAGCCGCAGGTAGCGGGCCTTGGCGCGGCCGACTCCGTGCTCGGCGCTGATGCTGCCGCCCGCCGCCGCGACCCGCTCCAGCACCGCCTCGCCGACGTCCTCGCCCGCGCCCAGCAGATTGACGTGCACGTTGCCCTCGGCGAGATGCCCGAACAGGTAGGGGACGGCGGCACCGGCCAGGCCCGGCACGTCGGCGAGGAACGCGGCGAGATCGTGCAGCGGGACGGCGACGTCCAGTTTCAGCGGGACGCCCCGCGTGTTGATCGCTTCGGCGTGGGCTTCGCGGTAGGTCCAGAGCCGGTGCCGGTCGGCGGCGTCGCCGGCGATCACGGTCTCGGGCGCGTCGATCTCGGCGAGGGCCGCGAACAGGTCGGCGGACGGATCTTGCCGGGCGGCGCACTCGACGACCACGTAGAAGGCGTGGCGCTCGCGCATCGGATGCGGGAGCCCGGTGTGCTCGCAGATCAGGCGCAGGCCGTCCGGCATCAGGAACTCGGCCATCTCCAGGGAGTCGACGGCGCGCAGCCGCGGCAGGGCGGCGACGGCGTCGGCCGCGGAAGCGAAACCGATCATGGCGGTGGCGCGTGCGCCGAGCAGCGGGACCAGCCGCAGCCGGGCGGCGGTCACGATGCCGAGTACCCCCTCGCTGCCCGCGAACGGCGGCTCGAACCCGGCGTTGTCCTTGGGCAGCCCGCCGAGCCGCGACCAGACCGAACCGTCCGCCAGCACCGCCTCCACCCCGACGACGTTCGCGCGCGTCATCCCGTATTTGAGGACGCGTTCACCGCCCGCGTTGGTGGCGATCATGCCGCCGATGGTCGCGGAGCCGCGCGACGCCAGATCGACGCCGAAGTCGAGCCCGTGCGCGCGGACCGCCCGCTGCAGTTCGGCCAGGACCACGCCCGCGCCCACCGTGACCTGCCCGGCGGCGGCGTCG
>NZ_BAAGZI010000638.1:0-1955 GCF_054778695.1 Actinocorallia lasiicapitis | reverse complement strand
CGCTCCGCCAGGCCGCGCGCAGGCCGCGGAAGGCCGGGCCGTAGCCGAAACCGCGGGCGGCGAGCCGGGCGTACAGGTCGTCGGTGTCGATCTCCGTGGCGTCGGCCGGCGGCCAGGCCCCGGGCGCGGCGTCGAGGGTGGTCTCTTGGTACCCGATCATGGTCAGCTCCCGGACAAGGGCGGAGGGTTGGTGATCGCGGCACTGACCTCGCCGCGGGAGTCGCCGCCGAAGTCGTCCCAGTAGCGGCACTTGGTGCGGACCACGACCAGCGAGTCGCGCAGATCGCTGCCGTCCCAGGCGACGGTCTCCACGATCTCGATCTCGCCGCGGAAGAACCGGCCGCGCATCTGCGTGCGGAACATGCTCCGGAAGTCGGTGATCAGGATGTCGCCGAGCTGGTGGCTCCAGAACTCGTCCATCGACCACTGGGAGAAAGGATGGACGAGCCCTTCCTTGATGGACTTCGCGATGAGGTAGTAGGCCATCTGGTTGTAACAGATGTTGAATTCCACGGAGTTGAAATGGCCCGTGTCGTCGATGTAGCACGACTCGGGAATCTCGAACCGGCAGGACGCGTAGATCCTGCCGTTCTCCAGGGGCTCACCCTCGACGGTGACCAGGGCTTCCTTCAGATACACGCAGTTCTTCGGCCGGTACGGCGTCATGACGCGTGTCAGGAGTTCCTCGTCATTCGGGTATTGCGTGGTGCGTTCCTGCGCGATCACCGAAGAATCCATGGGCTGAACGTAACCTCGGGGCGAGCCCTCCTCTAACCCCTAGCGGACCCCTAAGAGACCGCCTCGAAAAACCGCTCTACCAGGGCTTTGCGGTCGACCTTTCCGTTAGGGGTGACCGGGAGGTCCGACAGGACGCGCAGATCCCGTGGAGCCATATAGGCGGGCAGGGTCTCCAGGCAGAAGGACCGGAGTTCGACCAGTTTGACGGGGTCGAGGCCGGGCTTCATGACCACGAACGCGCTCAGCTCGGCCTGCCCGTCCGCCCGCGGCGGCAGCAGCACGACGGCCGTCGCGACCCCGGGATGCTCGGAGATCCTGCGTTCCACCTCGCCGAGTTCGACCCGGTTGCCGCGGATCTGGACCTGGGAGTCGGCGCGCCCGCAGAAGTAGAGTTCGCCGGCGTCGCCGCGGTAGGCGAGGTCGCCGGTGCGCAGGACCCGCTGCCCGCTCGCGGGGTTGAGCGGGTCGAGGACCAGGGCGCGGGCGGTGGCTTCGGGGTCGTCCCAGTAGCCGGAGAACAGGGCGGGGCTGCGCAGGTAGATCTCGCCGGTGACGCCGGGTTCGCTGACGGGTTCTCCGTCCTCGTCGTGGATCGTCCATGCGGCTCCGGCGTGGGCGTGGCCGATGGGGAGCCGTTCGAGGCCGTCGGGGAGCCGTTCGAGGCCGTCGGGGAGCGGGTCGGGGACGTCGGTGACGGACGCCGCCATCGACTCGGTGGCCCCGTAACAGTTGATGATGCGCCGCCCGGGCAGCAGCCGCTGGAACTCGCGCAGCTCCGGCAGGGGGAACTCCTCGCCGGTGAAGAAGACCCGCCGCACCAGGTCCAGCGAGGCCAGCTCCGCCGGTTCGTGCCGGATCAGCATCCGCCAGATGGACGGCACCCCCTGCACGTGGGTCACCTCGGCCTCGCGCAGGAACCCGGCGAACCGCCGCGGCCAGTCCAGCCGCTCGCGGGGCACGGGCACCACGGTCGCGCCGCGGCTCAGGGTGAGGGAGAGGCCGCCGAGGCACAGGTCGAAGTGGAACGGCGCGGCGATCGCGACCCGGTCGTCGGGGTCGATGACGTCCTGGACGTGCACCCCTTCGTAGAAGGCGATGTTGGCGCGGTGGCTCATCACCACGCCCTTGGGCAGGCCGGTCGTCCCGGAGGTGAAGATGAGGTAGGCGGGGTCGGTGCCGACCGGTCCCGTGCGCCGCCGCCGCCGGGGGGCGGGCGC
>NZ_BAAGZI010000637.1:0-1965 GCF_054778695.1 Actinocorallia lasiicapitis | reverse complement strand
CCCGGGCCCGCCCGGCCCGTCCGGACGCGGCGCGGTGCCCTGATGGCCGTGGGTTCGGTCGTCGCGGTGCTGCTGCTCGCGGCGGTGTTCCTGCTGCCGGTGAGCCCGCTGTCGCTGCTCGCCGACGAGACCCCGAAACCGCCGAAGACGGCCACCACCCTGCTCGGCCCCGACGATTTCACCGACCCGAAGTCGGGCTGGCCCGCGGGCGTGGGCGGCGGCTACGCCGACGGCGCGTGGCGGCAGTCCACCACCGGAAGGTTCCCCACCTACTGGATCTGGCGGGCCGCCTACGGGGGAGTCGGCCAGCATCTGCTGACTACCACCCGGATGCGGATCGCCGAGGGCGCGGACGACGCGGAGGCGGGCGTCCTGTGCTTCGGCAACGACAGGATGGGCACCGCGCAGACCGGTGACTACGAGCTGACTGTCAGCCGCCGCGGCAACGCCCGGCTCCGCAAGACGGTTCGCAACACCGTCTCCGATCTGGCGGGCGGCAAGGTCAAGGCGCTCGGCGACCGCTACCACGACGTCCAGGCGATCTGCTCGGTCACCGCGAAGGGCACCCGGCTGGCCCTCTGGGTCGACGGCGCGCCCGCCTTCGACCACACCGACACCGACACCCCTTGGACAGGCGGCCGGATCGGCTTCGTCACCCACCGCGAGAACCCGTCCTGGCCCCACACCGTCGCCTACTTCGACGACTGGACCCTCGCCCGCTTCACGCCTTGAGCCGCGTCCCCTCGGTCCTGCTCGGAGCGAGCCCGCTAAGGCGTGTTCAAAGCCACCTGGACGCCGCTCGCTACGAGCGCCGACTTCGCAACTCGGCCTAAGCGTCGGCGGCGCAGCGGAAGCCGGTGTTGCCGGTGCTGGAGTCGGGGGTGTTGGCGGTGCGCGCGGCGACCCGGTAGCGGTTGCAGTAGGAGTCGTGGCAGAGGAACGAGCCGCCGCGCATCGCCCGCGCGCCCGGGTCGTCGGCGAACGGGTTCGCGCACCACTCCCAGACGTTGCCGACCGTGTTGTACAGGCCGTACCCGTTGGGCCGGTAGGAGTCGGCGGCGACCGGTCCCGGGGTGCCTTCGTGCTGGTCGGGGAAGTGCCCGCGCCAGATGTTGCACCGTGTCTGCCCGCGCGGGTCGAGTTCGTCGCCCCACGGGTAGGTGGCGCCTTCGAGGCCGCCGCGCGCCGCGTACTCCCACTCGGTCTCGGTCGGCAGCCGCTTGCCCGCCCAGGCCGCGTACTCCGACGCGTCATGCCACGACACGTGCACCACGGGGTGCTTCTGCCGCTTCGCCACGTCGCTGCCGGGCCCTTCGGGGTTCCGCCAGTACGCGCCCTCGATCGCCCGCCACCACGGGGTGCCCTGCGGGGCCTGCGCGGAGGCCGCGACCTCGGGCGCCAGCATCCCGAAGAACACGAACGACCAGCCGAACCGCTCGGCCTCCGTCACATACCCCGTCTCCTTGACGAACCGGGCGAACTGCGCGTTGGTCACGGCCGTCGGGTCGATCCGGAACGGCGCGACGACCACCTTCCGGACCGGTCCCTCCCCGTCCAGCGGATTGGCCAGCCCGTCCTCGTTCCCCATGAGGAACGCGCCGCCCGGCAGCAAGATCATGCCTCTGGGTGCGACGGCCCTCGGCGTGATCGACAGCACCGGGCCGGACGGCACGGGCCCCCCGGCCGGCCGGGGGGCCGTACAGCAAGCGGGAATCTCGGACGAACTCATGCCTCCAGGGTATCCACGCACCCCGCGGACACGGCGCCGGCGATCACGCGACCGCTACGTTGACCGGGTGGAGTACCTCATCGCGGGTCTGGTCGGGGCGGTGGCCGTCGTGGTCCTGGCGCGGCTGCGGCGGCGTGATCTCGGCGGGCCTGTCGAGCGGGCGGCGTTCGAGGCGCTGCACAAGGCGTCGCTGGCCGCTCCCGCGCTGCGCGGCGGGCTGACCAGGCAGGGCGCGG
>NZ_BAAGZI010000636.1:0-1971 GCF_054778695.1 Actinocorallia lasiicapitis | reverse complement strand
CGCCCAGATCGTCGCGGAGCACATGCGGCTCACCCGGCCCCGCGACGACCTTGCTGTACCCGCCCCGCCCCGGCGCCCCCCTGCGCAGGGTGCGCTCCAGCGTGGTCCCCGCGACCGGCCCCCGCAGCCCCGGCGACGCTCCGGTGCCACGCCCGGGAAAAACGACGAGCCCGGACGAGACCGCACCGGCCAACGCGGCCTTCAGCAGGACGTCACGGCGCGGAACCGGAACTCCGGAGGGCACGGATTCGGCAGCCATCAGCGAACGTCCATCCCGGCGGCTCTCATGATCGTCACAAGGCCCACCTCATCTCGAACCATCAGGGAAACGGGTGCGTGAGGATGACGAGCCGACGCCACGTCCGACCGTTGACCACGACGCCGGCCCGTCACCTTCCCCCCATGGCAGCAAGCCGCGAACACGGCGGCTAGAGCAATTCCTGCTCCATTGAGCGCGGTTTTTCCGGCCGCCCGAAGACCCGCACGGAACGGGAATTTCCGCGTTCGAGCCTCAGGGAAAAGGATTCGGGTCGCACCCCAAGGCAGACGACGCCGGAGAAAAACGAAACTGAGCGCCATGGCCGCCGGATTCCCCCGGTCATGAACGGACGGAAGTGAAGCGCTGATGGTCGACGAGCCCGCACCGAAGGCACCCGCGCCGGGCGGCGGCGTCTGATGGCCGGGCCCCGGCCGCTGCGCTCCCACACCAGGTTCTCCGTCAGCCTCGACGGACGCTACGCCACGTCCTTCGCCCTCGACGGGAACGCTCCCGCGCGCCTGGAACGCTGGTCGTTGATGGGGCCGTTCAACCGGCGGCGGCTCGGCCCCAACGGCGACGTGCCCCTGGACGCCCAGGCCGTCTGCGTCCGGCGGGGCAGCATCCTGCTGAACCGGCCCGCGCCGGGACGCAACGAGATCAGCCTGGTCCGCGCCTCCAGCGCCGGCCTCGACGGATTGACCGAGCGGCCCATCGGGACGATCGCCTCGGCCGGTCTGCGGCTCATCCCCGGCCCCGACCCCGCGATCCCCGCCGTCGCGATCAGCACCGACGGAACCGGCGTACGGCTCTGGACGGTGACGACGAAGGCCCTGCGGCCGGTCCTCACCCTGCCGGGAAAGGTCCTGCACACCTTCTGGCTCGGCAACGGCAGACTGGGAATCCTGCGGGCCTCGCCGAACGGAACCCAGGAGACGGTGGTCGCCGACCTCCACACCGGCCGCTGGCACCCCCTCCCGGGACTGCCCGAGGGCGGCCGTGTGCTGACCGCCAGCCCGCGCTCCGGCCGTCTGCTGCTGTCGGTGCCGGCCCCCGGCCGGCGGGCGTTCGCCTTCTCCACGATCAAGGAACCCGGCGATCTCACCGTCCCCGGCAAGCTCAACGCGCTGCGCGGAGCCGTCGTGTCCGCGGCGATGAGCCCGTGGGGCGCGCGGACGGTCTTCCACGTCGCGCACGGAGCACGCTCGCACCTCGTGGTCAGCGACGCCGCCGGCGAACTCGACACCCTGCCCCTGCGCGAAGGCGCCATCCACGGCCCCCTGACCTGGAGCGCCCTGGGGATCGGCTTCCCCTTCTCGACACCGACCGTCCCGACCCACCTGGCGACGGTCGCAAGGAACACCACCACCTGGCGGACCACCCTCACCGGGCCCGACACCGCGGGCGGGCACGACGCGCGGCTGATCGAACTGCCGGGAGCCACCGGCCCGGTCGAGTGCGTCGTCTACGGAACCGAACCGCCGGCCGAAGCACAGCAGACCGTGCTGGCCCTGCACGACGGACCGGCCGGAGCCTGGCGGCTCGGCTTCGACCCGCTCTTCCAGCAGATGGCCGAGGCGGGCCTCACCGTGGTCGCGGTCAACCCGGCGGGCAGCACCGGATACGGGCGCCGGCCCGCGTCCGTCCTGCGCGGCGCGTGGGGCGGACCCGACCTGGCCGATCTCCTCCAGGTCGCCGAGCACCTGGCGGCCGCG
>NZ_BAAGZI010000635.1:0-1977 GCF_054778695.1 Actinocorallia lasiicapitis | reverse complement strand
CGCGGCCGCGCCCGCCCCGGCGAGCTCGGCCGCCCGGTCGAGGGAGGGGATCACCACGGCGATCCGGTGGACGGCGTGCGCGCCGAGCGCGGCCTTCTCCGCTTCGGCCAGATCCCGCGCGACCTGCGCCTGCGGGTAGACGAGGTTGAGCAGCGGCCCCGTCATCGCGGTCGTGACCAGCGCCATGACGACCATCAGCGAGTACAGCTCGGTGTCGAGCACGCCCTTCTGCAGCCCGACGCTGAGGATGACGATCTCCGTCAGCCCCCGGGTGTTGATCAGCGCGGCGAGCCCCGCGGCCTGCCGGTGCGGCAGCCGCAGGAACCGCGCCGACACGTAGGCGCCCGCCAGCTTGCCGGTGATCGCGACCGCCAGGATGGCCAGCAGCAGCCAGACGCTGCCCGCCTCCAGCTCCGTGAGGTCGACGCCCATCCCCGCCACGACGAAGAACATCGGCAGTAGCAGCAGGACGGCGAGCTGTTCCAGCCGTTCCAGGATCTCGTGGTTGAGCCGGCTCGCCGCCCCGGCACGCGGCATGATCGCGCCGAACAGGAACGCGCCGAAGATGAAGTGGACCTGCAGGTACTCCGTCGCCCAGGCGGCGAAGAACAGGCCGATCAGCACGATGGCCAGCAGGTTCGGGGTCAGCCGCCCCGACCGCTCGTAGGAGGGGACGAGCCGGCGCAGCAGCGGCCGTCCCACGAAGATCATCGCCAGTCCGAACGGGACGACCAGCGCCACCTTCCACTGGCCTTCGCCGGAGCCCGCGATCGCCACGACGGCCGCCAGGACGGTCCACGCCAGCACGTCGATGACGGCCGCGCAGGCCAGCGCCAGCCCGCCGAGCTGAGTACGGTGCATGTCCCGGTCGGTGAGGATCCTGGCCAGCACGGGGAAGGCCGTCGCCGCCATGGCCGCGCCGAGGAACAGCACGAACGCCAGGCGCTTGCCGTCGGGGGCGTGGTCGTCGTCGGCGAGCAGCAGGGCGAGCCCGCAGCCGAGCACGAACGGCAGGGCGGTCGAGCCGAGGCTCACCCCGGCCGCGACCCTGCCCTTCCCCTGGACGAGCCGCTGGTCGAGCTCCAGCCCGACGACGAACATGAACAGCACCAGCCCGACGTCGGCGAGCGACTTCAGCGGGTCGACGATCTCTTTGGGGAAGAGGTCGCCGCCGAACAGATCGCCCAGCAGCGACGGCCCCAGCGCGATCCCGGCGACGATCTCGCCGATCACGGGCGGCTGCCCGATCAGCCGGGCGCCGTGGCCGAGCAGCCGGGCCAGCGCGAGCACGATCACGATGTCCAGGAGCAGGAGGTCGACGCGCATCAGCGTTTCCGGTTCGACTCGTAGCGGAAGGTCCGCTGGGCGCCGACCTGGATCACGCTGCCCGGCGGGACGATCACGCTCTCGCCCGGCTGGAGCCGGCGCTGCGGCCGGTCGGGTTCGGTGAGGAACGTGCCGTTGACGGAGCCGAGCTCGGTCAGCCGGACGTCCCACTGGTCGAGGGAGATCTTGATGTGCCGCCGGGAGACGGAGCCTTCGAGGTCGGTGAGCCGGACGGGCCGGGCCAGCCCGCCGGCGACCTCGGGCGCGGGCTCGGGCGACCGGCCGATCACATAGTCGGTGTCGAGCCGGAAGGTGGTGCCGTCGTCGAGGAGCAGCAGCCCCAGCGGGGGCCGTGCGGCCTGCCGGGGGATCAGCGAGAGCTGGACCATCGCGATCCCGCACACCCCGCAGTACTGGACGCGCGGATCGTTGAAGTGGCCGTTCTTGCAGTCGGCGCCCCACACCAGCGGCCGGGCGTCGGGTTCGGGCGCCGTCTGCCGGGGGGCGGGTGCTTCGGGCCGTCCGGTGGGGATCAGCAGGACCGACTCGAACGGCTGGTCGCGGACGTCCTCGACCAGGGTGACGCGGGCGACGCCGGGGGTCACGGCCTCGTGGGCGGCGCGCGCCGTCGGGCCCTCGACCTCGTGGCGG
>NZ_BAAGZI010000634.1:0-1989 GCF_054778695.1 Actinocorallia lasiicapitis | reverse complement strand
CGGGTGCTGGGCGGGCTGCCGTCGGGCTGGCGGAACCTGCCGTCGCAGCCGCAGCGCAGGAGCTACACGGGGCCCGAAGGGGAGATCGAGGTCTCCTACCGGCTGACCCGCGACGGGCTGCGCTCGGAGCCGGGCGCGGAGCTGGTCGAGGCACGGCCGGACGGCGTCGTCCTGGGCGTCGCGGGGATCCGCCGGAGTTTCGCGGTCGAGCGGGACGGCGACCGGGTGTTCGTCGACTCCGATCTCGGTCCCGTGACGCTCGCGGTGGTCCCGCGGTTCGCCGATCCGAGCCTGCGGATCGCGCCCGGCGCGCTGCTGGCGCCGATGCCGGGCACGGTCGTGCGGGTCGCCGCGGAAGCGGGCGGGACGGTCGCCGAAGGCACGGTGGTCGTCGTGCTGGAGGCGATGAAGATGGAGCACCGGATCACGGCTCCGGCCACCGGCACGGTGGCGGAGCTGAACGTCAGCGAAGGACAGCAGGTCGAGGCCGGAGCGGTCCTCGCGGTCATTGAGGAGACCCCCCAGACATGAGCTTCATCGAGAGCGACGAGCGCAAGGCGCTCCGCGCGGCCGTGGCGGACCTCGGCGCGAAGTACGGCGCGGCCTACTACGCGGAGAAGGCGCGCAGCGGCGAGAAGACCCACGAGCTGTGGGCGGAGGCCGGACGGCTGGGCTATCTGGGCGTCAGCGTGCCGGAGGAGTACGGCGGCGGGGGCGGCGGCATCGCCGATCTGGCGGCGGTCTGCGAGGAGCTGGCGGCGGCGGGCAGCCCGCTGCTGATGATGGTCGTCAGCCCCGCGATCTGCGCGACGATCATCGCGCGGTCGGGGACGGAGGAGCAGAAGCGCCGCTGGCTGCCCGGGTTCGCGGACGGCACGCTCAAGATGGCGTTCGCGATCACCGAGCCCGACGCCGGTTCCAACTCCCACCGGATCACCACCCAGGCCCGCCGCGACGGTGACGGCTGGGTGCTGAACGGCCAGAAGACCTTCATCTCCGGGGTCGACGAGTCCGACGCGGTCCTGTTCGTCGGCCGGATGGAGGACCAGAAGGGCACGCTCAAGCCCGCCCTGTTCGTGATCCCGACCGACACCGAGGGCTTCACCTGGTCGGAGATCCCGATGGAGATCGTCTCTCCGGAGAAGCAGTTCATCTGCCATCTGGACGACGTGCGCCTGCCCTACGACGCCCTGGTCGGCGACGAGGACGCGGGCCTCCTCCAGCTCTTCGCCGGGCTGAACCCCGAGCGGATCATGGCGACGGCCATGGCGGGCGGCATCGGCCGCTACGCCCTCGGCCGTGCCGTGGAGTACGCCAACTCCCGTCAGGTGTTCAAGACCCCGATCGGTGCCCACCAGGGGCTGGCGCACCCGCTGGCCGCCGCCAAGATCGAGCTGGAGCTGGCCAGGCTGATGGGCCAGAAGGCGGCGTTCCTCTATGACGAGGGCGACGACTTCGGTGCGGGCGAGGCCGCCAACATGGCCAAGTACGCCGCGGGGGAGGCCGCCAACCACTGTGTGGACCAGGCGGTGCAGACCTTCGGTGGCAACGGCCTGACCGTCGAGTACGGGATCGGCGGCATGATCACCTCGACCCGGCTGCTGCGGATCGCCCCGGTCAGCCGGGAGATGATCCTCAACTTCGTCGGCCAGCACTCCCTGGGGCTGCCCAAGTCGTACTGATCGCCTACCGCCGGCGTGTGAAGTGCAGGTCGGCGGTGGACAGCCGGGTGAGCTTGGCCGACTCGACCTCGTGGCCGAGGCCCGGCTGGGTCAGCGGGACCGCGACGACGCCTCCGGTGGAACGTACCGGGGGCGTCACGTATTCGGGGCCGCCCGCGAACTCGGTGATGTCGCTGGGCAGGGTGCAGCCCGGCAGGCTGGCCAGGGCGACCGAGGCGGCCTTGCCGATGCCGAACACGCCGGAGCCGCCGCACCAGACGTCCCAGCCCGCGGCGTAGGCGCGGTCGTGGGCGGCGCGCGCGGCGGT
>NZ_BAAGZI010000633.1:0-1990 GCF_054778695.1 Actinocorallia lasiicapitis | reverse complement strand
CCCCGACGCCAGGACGGCGGCGCCCGCCCGTCTCACCGGTAGTAGGGCGCCGGCGGGGCCTGGTAGCCGAGCCCGCCGACGGCCACGAACAGGGTCTGCGCCTTCGTGGTCAGCGGGTGGACGGGGCCGAGCACCTCGACGCAGTCGGCCTGGAGCGCCGACGCGATCGCCTGCGCCTTGGGGAGCTGGCCGAGCGCGTGGTTGACCTGGCCGAGCAGCAGCCGCGTCTCGAGCGTGTCGGGGTGCTTGGTGCCGAGCAGCCGGCCGCGCGCGGTGGCGGTCTCGTACGCGACGGGCAGCGCTTCGGGGTTGCGGCCGAGCGCGTGCAGGGTCCAGCCCTCGGTGTTGCGGGCCTCCTGGGTCTCGGCGTTCTCAGGACCGAACAGCCGGCCCCTGTCCCGTGAGACGCCCTGGGCGATCGGCAGCGCCTCCCCAGCCCGGCCCACCGTGTAGAGGATCTTGGCGACCAGCAGCCAGCTCCGGAGGGTCTTGGGGTTGTCCTGGCCGTAGATCCTGGTCCTGGACTGGGCGACGGTCCGTCCGACGGCCTCGGCCTCGACCGCGCGTCCGGCCAGGTACAGCGCCGAGGCCAGGATGTTCCGGCTGCTCAGCGTGTCGGGGTGTTCGGGCCCGAGGATCCGGGCGCGGCCGTGCGACGCCTGCTCGGCGGCCGTGACGGCGTCGGCGAACCGGCCTTCGTGGCAGTAGCGGGCCGCGCGCCGTGAGAGCTGCTCGTACTCGTCGACCGGCGCGGCGGGGGCGGCCTGCGCCGGGACGCTCGACACCGGCGCCGAAGTGATCGCCTTGAGCCGCCGGACGACGTCCGCGCAGTCGGCGGGCCGGGCCGCGGGGTCCTTGGCCAGCATGTCCCTGACGAGCCGGTCGGCCTCGGCGGGCACCGACGGGTTGTGGTGCCGCGGCCCCTTCGGCTCGTACTTCAGATGCCCCTGGACGAGGGATTCGATGCCCTCGTCGATCGGGAAGGGCGGTTGCCCGCAGAACAGTTCGTGCAGCATCCCGCCGAGGAGATACAGGTCTGTCTTGGCGGTGATGTCCTTGCCGAGGAACTGCTCGGGCGCCATGTAGACGGGGGTGCCGAGCACCCCGCTGCCGGTCAGGCCCGTCGCCGACGACAGGTGCTTGGCGATGCCGAAGTCGCAGAGCTTCGCGCGTCCGCCCGTCACGACCATGACGTTGGCCGGTTTGAGGTCGCGGTGGATCACGCCCGCGGTGTGCGCGGCGCCGAGCGCCTCGGTGATCTGGATCGCCAGGTCGATCGCCTGCCCGCTGGGCAGCCCGCCCGCGTGCTTCTCCAGCAGTTTGGCCAGGTCGTCGCCGGTCAGCAGCTCCATGACCAAGTAGAGCACGTTGCCGTCCTGGTCGACGTCGTGCACGACGGTGATCCCGGGGTGCTGGAGGGTGGCCGCGAGCCGCGCCTCCCGCAGGAACCGCTTGACCCCTTCGGGATCCTCCGCGGGGGCCTGCGGCAGCACCTTCACCGCGACCTTCCGCCCGAGCCGGTTGTCGGTGGCCAGGTACACCTGGCCCATCCCGCCCTTGCCGAGCATCTGCTCCAGCTCGTACCGTCCGCCGAGCACCACCTGGTCCGCCACCGTCAAGCCTCCGTCCGCTCTTCCCCGCATGATCTCATCGGATTTCAGCACCTGTACGCGGGAACGGCGCAGGAGACGGGCTCCGGGGCGGTCAGCGCGGCCAGGATGGCCTCCGCGAGCTGCGGCGCAACCGTGAACAGGTCGGTTTGACGTTGTTCGGCCCCAGGTGGTTCGGCCCTCGGTGGTTCGGCCCGAGGTGGTTCAGCGCGGACCGTCCTGCCGTCGGTGTAGCCCGTCGAGGTGACGGCCAGGTAGGGCCCGGCGCGGCGGAAGGCGCTGGCCTGGCGTGCGGTGTCGGAGAAGCGGGCGGCGACGGAGCCGGGGAAGCCGAGGGCGCGCGCGCCGGGGCTGGGCCGTCCTTCGGTGGGGACGGCGCC
>NZ_BAAGZI010000632.1:0-1996 GCF_054778695.1 Actinocorallia lasiicapitis | reverse complement strand
CCCGCGCGCCCTGACCGAACTGCTGATCGCCTGCGCCAAGCTCGGCGTCGAACCGGTCGTCCTCGACCCGGCCCGGACCACGCCCGACCTGGTCGCCGCCCTGTCCCGGGCAGACGTCCTGATCTCCGACGCCGCCCGCGCCGACCTGGCCCGCACCGCGCCCGCCCGAGTCGCCAGGCTCGCCGCCGAGGACCTGCCCTACCACCGCGACGCCCGCTCCCTGAAACCCGCCAGGAAGGGCAGGGGCGAGCCGTTCGCCTCGGTGCTGTCCCGGATCCCGCTGAAGGTCCACGAGACGGCGCTGGTCGGCTCGCCGCTCTTCCACACCTCCGGCAGGACGGCCCTGCATCTGGCGATCGGGCTCCGCTCCACCGTCGTGCTGACCTCCCGCACCGACCCCGCCGGCGCCCTCGCGGCCGTCGAACGGCACCGCTGCACCGCCCTGTTCGCCGGGCCCGCCGTGCTCAAGGGCGCGGTCGCGCTGGATCCCGCGCTCCGCGCGTCCTTCGACCTGTCGACCCTCAGGATCGCGGTCGGTCAGGGCGGCGCGCTGCCCGCCGGGTTCGCCCCCGAGTTCATGGACGTGTTCGGCGAGATCCTCTACTCCGTCTACGGCACAGCCCTGTCGATCGCGACCCCGGGCGAGCTGCTGGACCGGCCCGACACCGCGGGCCGGCCCGTCGGAGCCGTCAAGGTGGTGCGCGAGGACGGGCGTCCGGCCCTGCCGAACATGCCCGGGGTGATCGTCGCCGATTCGGCGCCGGTCGGGGTCGGCCATCTCGACCCCGACGGGCGGCTGTTCGTGGCGGAGGGCGTCACCGTCCGGGACTGGCTCCGCCGCCAGGTCGACCGGCTCGCGGTCACCCGCGAGCTCCCCGGTCTCGTCTGAACGCTCAGGCGTTCTCGGCGGCGGTCTCGGCCGCCGCCGGCCGCGCCTTCACCTTGGCCGGGCGCAGGAACAGGAACATCACCGGCACGAGGTAGGCGAACCAGGCGGTGAGCTGGAGCCAGGTGATCGTCGGGGTGACGTTGAGGACGCCCTGGAACAGGGTCTGGAGCCACCGGCCGGCCTGCCCGAGCTCGGCGAAGAAGTCCGCCGGCTGGAGCGCGACCGCGTTCAGGCCCGGCAGGACGTCGGCCTCCTGCAGGTCGTGGAAGCCGTAGCCGAACACACCGGCCGCGACCACGATCAGGGCGGCGCCCGTCCAGGTGAAGAACTTCTTCAGGTTGAGGTTGAGGCCGCCCCGGTACAGCAGATAGCCGAGGACGACGGCCGTCGCCAGCCCGGCCAGCGCGCCCGACACCGGTTCGACGGCCGAGCCGTTGGAGTGGTTGATGTTGGTCCACAGGAACAGCGCGGTCTCCAGGCCCTCGCGGCCGACGGAGAGGAACGCCACGACGGCCAGGGCGCGCGGGCCGAGGTCGAGGGCGTCGTTCAGCCTGCCCTCCAGCTCCGCCTTGATCCCGCGGGCGGCCTTGCGCATCCAGAAGACCATCCAGGTGACCAGGCCCACCGCGACGATCGACAGGATCCCGCCCGTCAGCTCCTGGATCTTGAAGTGGTGCTCCTGGCCGATCAGGTACTCCAGCACCAGCGCGAACGCCACGCTCAGCGCCACCGCGACGCCCACACCCGTCCAGACCGGGACGAGCGCCTTCCGGTTGCCGGTCTTCACCAGATAGGCGATGAGGATGCTCACCACCAGCGCCGCTTCGAGGCCCTCACGCAGGCCGATCAGGTAGTTGCCGAGGAACAAGGGGGACTCTCCGGGGGTGAGGCAGACGCTAAGGCAAAGCTAACCTAACGCCCAGTATGAGCCGGTTCGACCACGGTGCCTAGCCGCAGACGTGTGAGAAGGCTCTTAACACGGCCTAGCCCTCGACGGGCGCGCCGTCCAGTTCGCCCTTGGTCTCCAGCCGGATCCAGGCCTTGGCGAGCGGCAGCCCGGCCAGGTCGGCCTGCCAGCCGCGCGCCCCCAGGGCCCGCAGCGCCGCC
>NZ_BAAGZI010000631.1:0-2008 GCF_054778695.1 Actinocorallia lasiicapitis | reverse complement strand
GCACCGAGGTGACCGTCCGGGCGGAAGGCGCGCTGGCCGAACTACGCGACCGGCTCGCCGAGCCGGGCCTGCACACGGCCGTCCCGGTGCCGGCGGGGATCACCGCGACGCTCCGCGACTACCAGCACCGCGGGCTGAGCTGGCTGGCCGCCATGACCGGGCTGGGGCTGGGCGCCGTCCTCGCCGACGACATGGGGCTCGGCAAGACCCTCACGCTGATCGCGCTGCACCTGCACCGCGCCGAGACCGGGCACGGCGGGCCGACCCTCGTGGTGTGCCCGGCGTCGCTGCTCGGCACCTGGGAGCGGGAGATCCGCAGGTTCGCCCCCGGCGAGCAGGTCGTCCGCTACCACGGGACACGCCGCGACCTGCCCGGCACCGGATTCGTGCTCACCACCTACGCGACGATGCGGCTCGACTCGGCGGCACTCGCCCGGCACGACTGGGGGATGGTCGTCGCGGACGAGGCGCAGGCCGTCAAGAACCGGCTGTCGGGCACCGCGAAGGAGCTGCGGACGATCCCCGCTCGGGCACGGGTCGCGCTGACGGGCACCCCCGTGGAGAACGACCTGTCCGAACTGTGGGCGATCCTCGACTGGACGACCCCCGGGCTGCTCGGCACGGCAGGCGAGTTCCGCAACCGGTGGGCACGGCCCGTCGAGGCGGGCGACGCCGACGTCGCGGCCCGGCTGACCCGGCTGCTCGGCCCGTTCCTGCTGCGCCGCCGCAAAAGCGACCCCGGCATCGCGCCCGAACTGCCCGCCAAGACCGAGTCCGACGCGCCCGCCGCGCTCACCGCCGAGCAGGCGTCCCTGTACGCGGCGACCGTCACCGAGCTGATGGCGCGGATCCGCGACGCCGACGGGATCGGCCGGCGCGGCTCGATCGTAAAGCTGTTGACCGGTCTGAAGCAGATCTGCAACCATCCCGCGCAGTACCTCAAGGAGGACGCTCCCGTCCTCGCCGGGCGTTCGGGCAAGCTCGACCTGCTCGATGAACTGCTGGACACCGTGCTGGCCGGGGACGGCGCCGTCCTGGTGTTCACACAGTACGTCGCGATGGGACGGCTGCTGGAATCGCATCTGGCGGCGCGCGGCATCCCCACCCTCTTCCTGCACGGCGGCACACCGGTCGCCGAACGGGAGTCGATGGTGGCGCGGTTCCAGGACGGTGAGGTACCGGTGTTCCTGCTGTCGCTGAAAGCGGCCGGGACGGGCCTGACCCTCACCCGCGCCGACCATGTCGTCCACTACGACCGGTGGTGGAACCCGGCCGTCGAGGACCAGGCCACCGACCGTGCCTACCGGATCGGGCAGACCAGGCCCGTCCAGGTGCACCGGTTGATCGCCGAGGGCACCGTCGAGGACCGGATCGCGGCACTGCTGGCGGCCAAACGCGACCTCGCCGACCGGGTGCTGGCCTCCGGGGAGCACGCACTGACCGAACTGTCCGACGACGACCTCGCCGACCTCGTGGAGCTGCGATGACCGCCGACCTGCCCGCCAGGGGCTTTCCCGCCTTCCCCGCGCAGCGCCGCGGCAAGGCGTTCGCCGCCACCTGGTGGGGGCGCGCCTGGATCCGCGCGATCGAGGAGACGGTCCTGGACGGCGCCCTCACCCAGAAAGGGCGCGCCTACGCCAAACGCGGGCTGCTCGGGCCGGTGTCGCTGTCGCCCGGACTGATCACGGCGGCGGCCGAGGAGCACCGTCCGGTCGTCAGGGTGCCGCTGCTGGACGACACGGGATGGGCGGAGTTCACCGACGCCGTCACCGCGCGAGCCGGGCATCTGACGGCCCTGCTGTCGGGGGTGCTGCCCGAGGAGCTCGGCGCGGGCTCGCCGCTGCTGCCGTGGACGCTGGAGTTCGACTGCGACTGCGGCGGCTGGGAGTGCCGGCACGCGCTGGCGCTGGCCTACCAGACGGCGTGGCTGCTGGACGACGACCCGTTCCTGCTGCTGCTCCTGCGCGGCCGCGCACCGGGATCACTGGCCGCCCGTCCGGCGGGCGAG
>NZ_BAAGZI010000630.1:0-2012 GCF_054778695.1 Actinocorallia lasiicapitis | reverse complement strand
GTGCTCGCCGCCGAGCAGGACGCCCGCGCGGCGGTCCTCGAAGGCGCCGAGCTGAAAGCGCTCCAGGACCAGGCCGCCGAGCACGACGGGGAGGCGGCCGCCGTCCGCGATCTGCTCGCCGACCCCGAACTCCGCGCGGCCGCGGCCGACGATCTCCCCGACATGTCCGTGCTGCAGCAGGCGTTGACGGCCGCCGAGACCCAGCACACCCGTGTCTCCCAAGCCCATGACCGGGCGGTGCAGCGCTGCGACCGGCTGGCCGAGCTGCACGGCAGGCTCGCCGCCGAGATCGCCGCTTGGGAGCCCGTCGCCGAGGCCCACACGGTCGTCGCACGGCTCGCGGGCACGGCGAGCGGCCAGTCGAACAACAAGGACAACATGCGTCTGTCCGCCTATGTCCTGGCCGCGCGCCTGGAGCAGGTCGTGGCGGCCGCGAACGAACGTCTCGCCACCATGTCGGCGGGCCGCTACCAGCTCCGTCACACCGTCGAACGCTCGGCCACCGACCGCGGCCGCAACTCCGGCGGGCTGGGCCTGCGCGTCATCGACGGCTGGACGGGCCAGGACCGCGACCCGGCCACCCTCTCGGGCGGCGAGTCCTTCATCACCTCCCTCAGCCTCGCCCTGGGCCTGGCCGACGTGGTGACCGCGGAGTCCGGCGGCGCCGAGATCTCCACCCTCTTCGTCGACGAGGGCTTCGGCACCCTCGACGAGGACACCCTGGACGAGGTCATGGACGTCCTCGACGCCCTCCGCGACGGCGGCCGCACCGTCGGCGTCGTCAGCCACGTCGCCGAGCTCCGCACCCGCATCCCCACCCAACTCCGCCTCCACAAATCCCGCTCCGGCTCCCACCTCTCCATCCACGCCTGATCCACCTCGGAACATCCCGCAACAAGACACCCAACCCACCCCCCAAGACACCACCACACACGCCAGCCTCCGAGAGGACGTTGGGGCGTTCCGCCGTGGAGCGCACGCGGGCGCCGGGACGCTGTGCGGGTGCGCGTCATTCCGAGAGAGGCGCGCGGTGGGTGCCGGGGCGACGGTGAGGTTGCCGGGGAGGGTGTGCCGGATGACGGGGGGCTGGGTGGGTCGGGGTGGGAAATCGAGGGGGTTTTGGGGGGTGGGCGTTACGGTGGGGGGATGAGTTGGGTTGAGGGTGGGGTCGGGGTGTTGCGGTTGCCTTCGGGGCGGTTGGTCCGGGGGCGGGGGTTGCGGAAAGGACTGGGCCGGGGGGAGGAGCCCGAGTTCGGGGTCTACCTGGTCGGCAAGGCGGTGAGGCAGGAGTGGGAGAGCCGGTGGGTCAAGTGGCCGGATTTCTGGCTGCCGGCCGACCGCGACGGATTCCGGGACGTGCTGCGGGAAGCCCTGGAACGGGCCGGGGACGAGCGGGTCGAGTTCGCGTGCGGAGGGGGGCGCGGCAGGACCGGGACGGCGCTCGCGTGCCTCGCGGTGCTCGACGGGGTCGACGCCGACAAGGCCGTGACCTACGTGCGGCGCAACTACGACCGGCACGCCGTGGAGACGCCCTGGCAGCGGAGGTTCGTCCGCCGGTTCGGCTAGGTTCGCGTTCGGCCGATGCCCTCGTCCCGCGCCCCCGCACGCTCTCGCCTTCTCGCGCTCCCCTCACGGCCGGTCGTTGTCAACCGACCAGGCGGCGATCTGCGCCCGCGAGGTGAAGCCGAGCTTGGTGAGGATGTTCGTGATGTGCCGGGCCACCGTCGCCGGGCTGATCACCAGCTCCTCCGCGATGCTCTTGTTGCTGAGCCCGCGTGCGACGAGCCGGGTGATCTCGTGTTCCCGCTGGGTGAGCGTGCTGGGCGGGGTGACGGGACGTGCCGGCAGCCGGTGCCCGCCGGTGTCGTGCCCGGCCGGACGCGGCGCGGGCACCGGCATCCCGCGTTTGGTGTTCTCCAGCGCGAGCGCCGCCGCCTCGTCCTGACCGAGCCGACGCCCCTCCCCCCAGAGCTGGGCGACCCGGGTGTCGCCGAGCGAGCGGCGGGCCGGTT
>NZ_BAAGZI010000629.1:0-2018 GCF_054778695.1 Actinocorallia lasiicapitis | reverse complement strand
CCGGCGGGGTCGCCGCGTTCGAGGGCGGGCTGCCCGACCGCGAGACCGCGCGGACCTTCGTCCGCGAACTGCTCGCCCTCGCGGGCGCGACCGGGGCGCGGGTGCTCAGCGCGGGCGGCTCCGCCTACCTCGACATCGTCGCCGAAGAGTGGGCGGGCGCGCCCCATGATGTGATCATCCGCAGCGGTGCCTACGTCACCCACGACGACGGCTTCTACGACGAGCGGGCCCGGCTGCCGCTGACGGCCGCGCTGGAGCTGTGGGCGCAGGTCGTGTCCACGCCCGAACCGGGCCTCGCCCTGGTCGGGATGGGCAAACGGGAGGCCCCCTACGATCTCGGCCTGCCCGTCGCCCTCCAGATCCACCGCGACGGCGCGACCCTGCCGGCCGACGGCGTCACGACCGTCAAACTCGACGACCACCACGGCTACCTTGCGGGCGGCGACCTCCACGTCGGCGACGTGCTCCGGTTCGGGATCTCCCATCCGTGCACCGCGTTCGACAAGTGGCGCGTCATCCCGCTCATCGACGACGAGCACCGCGTCGTCGACCTGATCCGCACCTACTTCTAGAGGAGTTCAACCCCATGGGCAAGCAGGAGATCCGGCCGGAAGGCGTCCCGGCGCCCGGCGGCACCTACTCGCACGCGATCGTCGCGGGCGGCTTCGTGTACACCGCCGGGATGGGGCCGATCGACCCGGCGACCGGCAAGGTCGTCGGCGACGACGTCGCCACCCAGACCCGGCAGGTGCTGGAGAACCTGAAAGTGGTGCTGGCCGCCGCGGGCTGCACCCTGGACGACGTGGTGAAGTCGACCGTCCACCTGCAGGACCTGCACCGGGACTTCACCGCCTACGACGCCGAATACCAACGGCACTTCACCGCGCCGTACCCAGTGCGCACGACCGTCGGCTCTGACCTGAAGAACATCCTCGTCGAGATCGACTTCGTCGCCTACCGGGGCTGACCGGCACGGCTCGGGCGTCTCACCGGGGCCCGGGCGCGAGAGTTTCTTCGAACCCCTGCGGGTTTTCCACTCCGCGGGCTAAGCTCGACGGGAAACCGGGTCCGCAAGCCCACAAACCCAGGTCATCCGCCTCCTCGGCCTCCCCCCGGCCGAGGTTCCCGCTCACCCGCCAACCCAGCGCGGCGGGTGGGCACAGGCGGGGACGGGTCCCGGTGTCCATTCCCCCCGGGCACTGGCGCCCGTCCCCGCCCCCTCCGGGGGGCGCCTCACGAAACAGAGGGAACTCGTCGGCGGCCATCGGCCGAATACCGGCGACGACAGCCTGTGTGAGGATGGAGCGCCTGTGAGTCCCCCTGAAGACGATGCCGCGGTGATCGCGGCGTCACTGATCGATCCGGATCGGTTCGCTGAGATCTTCGACCGGCATGCCGATGAGATCCACCGGTACGTCGGCTGGCGGCTCGGGGCCGATCTGGCCGACGACGTCGTGTCCGACGCGTTCCTGGTGGCGTTCCGGAAGCGCTCCGCCTACGACCTGACGCGAAGCGACGCGCGGCCCTGGCTGTTCGGGATCGCCTCCAACGGCATCCGCGACCATCGCAGGGCCGAGGTGCGACGGCACCGGATGCTGGCCCGCGCCGGCTTCGAACCGCAGGCCGAGCCGTTCGAGGAGCGCAGCGCCGAACGGCTCGGCGCCGAAGCGATGCAGCCGCGCCTGCGGGCCGTGCTGGCCGGGCTGTCGGCCGCCGACCGCGATCTGCTGATGTTGATCGCCTGGGCCGAGCTCAGCTATCAGGAGGCCGCCGCGGCGCTGGGCGTGCCGCTCGGGACGGTCCGCTCCCGGCTGCACCGGCTCCGCACCAAACTCCGCCGCTCCCTCGGCGGATCCGACCCCCGCACGACCTTCGAGGAGGCCCGATCATGATCCGCGACGAGCTCACCGTCCTGCGCGACCTGCGCCCGGAGCCCTCCGCCTACGACCCCGCCGCCAAGGCACGGGCCCGCGCCCGGCTCACCCGGCCCGCCCCCCGGCGGTCGCCCCGCCGCAACG
>NZ_BAAGZI010000628.1:0-2019 GCF_054778695.1 Actinocorallia lasiicapitis | reverse complement strand
CTCGCCGAGAACCTCACCGGCACCCAGAAGATCTTCCGCGACGTCCGATGAGGGCCCGCGCGGCGCTCGTGCTGCTCCCCGTCGCGCTGGCCGCGCCCGTGCCCGCGCAGGCCGCCGAGCCACGCCCCACCTTCAAGATCGTCAAACGGATCGCGGACAATCCGATCTCGCTGCGGATGTCCGGCCCGAAGTCGGGCTGGCTGCTGTCCCAGGGGTCGCGGGTGCACCGGTGGACCGGGAAGGCGTGGCGGTTCACGCCGCTGCCCGCGGGCGCGCGCGGCATCGCGGACGTCGCCGACGGCTGGGCGGTCGGCACCACCGGCTCACCTCTCCACGAGGTGGGTCCGCTCCGTCGCGCCGAGGTCAGCACCATCGTCCGCTGGGACGGTCGGCGCTGGCGGATCGCCGCACGCGTCCCCGGCGAGAAGCTGAGGCGCGTCGCCGTGCTCGGCCCGAGGAACGTGTGGGTGTTCGGCGACACGACCGCCTGGCATTTCAACGGACGCGCCTGGAAGCGGACCGGCCGCTTCGCCTCGTTCGAGCTCGAGAAGGTCAGGACGGGCGCCGGCCGGATCTACGGGACCACGTTCTTCGACGGCCGGTTCGCGCGCTGGGACGGCCGCCGCTGGCGGAAGATCACCCTTCCGCTGCCCGCCCGCACCAAGAAGCGTGAAGTCGAGGTGACCTCCCTCGACGTCCACGGCAAGAAGATCATTGTCTCGGCCACCTCGACCCATCTGGTCAAGGAGTTCCCCGAGATCGAGACGTTCGTGCTGCGGTTCGACGGCCGCCGCTGGACCACCGAACGCCCCCGGATCTTCCAGCGCATGAGCCTGTTCCACGCGTTCGCGGACGGCCGCGGCGGCCTGTGGGCGCAGGGCCGCGTCACCTCATGGGCGCGCCAGCCGTCCGAAGACAGCCAGTGCCTGTTCCACCGGGACGCCAAGGGCCGCTGGCAGCGTTGGAAGCGCCCCTTGTCCAGTCCCTGGATCGAGGATCTGACGCTCCTGCCCGGCACCCACCGGCTGCTCGCCGCCCTCACCTTCCCCGAGCTGGACGACCACGCGGGCGCCCTGGCCGTCTCCTAGCGGGGTGCGAGGGCGAGGGGCCAGGCGCCGGTGATCCAGGTGCGGACGGCGTCGTGCAGCGGCCCGTCCAGGGCGGCCCGGTCGGCCCGCACCCACGACTTGAGGGTGGCGACGCCCGGTTCGGTCCGTGACGGGTAGAGGTAGACGCAGCCGATCACGTCGTCGCCGTCGAGCACCGAGTAGGTGAAGCCCCGGCGCTCCGCGAAGTCCCGCGCGTGCTTTTCGAGGTCGGCGAGGTTGGCTTCGAGCGACATGCCGTCCAGCGGCGGCCACCGGTCGAACCCGGCCGTCGCCCGGACGTGCGCGATCGACGACGTCCACGCCGCGTGGTCGCGTTCGTTGTGCTCCGCCCCCAACGGCTCCAACCGGAACCCGTCGAACACCGGCGGCTCGGGAACAACGAAACCCTCAGGAACAAGATCCACCAACCCACCCTAACCCCGCTTAGGGTCGGGGGCATGTGGGTGGGTGAGCTGGAGAGCTGGCGGGCCGGGCAGCGGGGCCGGCAGGTGTGGGACGACGCTGAGGCGTTGCGGGTCGCGGACGGGTTCGCCGCCGGGCAGGTCGTGGTGTGGGACGAGGAGAGTGTGCGGTTCGCGCGGCGGGGGCCAGACGGGAGGCATCGCGCGCTGGTGGAGCGGCCGCGCGTCGCCGAGGCCCTCGAACTGCTGCCGCATCCGGAGGGCGGGTGGTACCGGCGGACGTGGCGGACGGCTCCGGTCGTCCGGCCGGAGGGGTATCCGGGGGAGCGGCCCACCGCCACCGGGATCTACTTTCTGCTCGCGCCGGGGGAGTGGTCGATGTGGCATGTGGTCCGGTCGGACGAGGTCTGGTTCTGGCATCGGGGCGGGCCGCTGACCCTGCTGCTCGCGGGTGCGGGCGCGACGCCGGGCGAGGTGACGGCGGTCGTGCTCGGGCCGGACGTCGAGCG
>NZ_BAAGZI010000627.1:0-2055 GCF_054778695.1 Actinocorallia lasiicapitis | reverse complement strand
CGCCGCGCCGCCGCGACCGCGCCGTCCCGCCGCGCCTGCGGCAGCCCCTCCTCCATCGACGCCTCGAACCGGGAGAACGACTCCCGGTCGCCTTCGAACCTGCGGGGCACGCTCGCCGCCTCGGGCAGCGCCCGCAGCAGGTCGACGCCCCGCCACATCAGCTCCCACACCGGTTCGAGCTGGGTCAGGACGGCCTTGCGGATCCGTTCCTCCGCATGGTCGCGTCCCGGCCCCTCCACCGCGGAGTCATAGGAGGCGATCAGCGGCGCGAGGACCTCGTTGTCGAACGACGGGTCGGTGGCGGGCCCCGCGGGCGGGTGCAGCAGCGGATCCTCCGCGGCGCGGGCGGCCTGCGGCCCGCTCATCCCGGGCGGCGGGTCGATCCAGCCGAGCAACGCCGTCAGATTGCCGTCCTCCAGGGCGCTCTGCCCGGTCGCCCAGTGCGACGCCAGCAGATCGGTCATCGCGCACAGCACGCTGGAGCCGGGGTAGTCGGCCCGGTCGGCGAACCAGGTCAGCCACCGCCCCAGCAGCGGGACGGCCTCGGGCACCGCCCATTCGCCGCCGGTCTGCCGGAACCGGGTGGAGCGTCCCATCAGCCGCAGGAACTCCATCCCCGGACGGTTCGGGACGAGGACCTGCGGGGCGTCGAGGAACCGCTCGTGGCTCTCGTCCTTCTTCTCGATCGTCTCGGTGCCGGCCTGCTTGGCCGCGATCTCCTTCAGGAGCACGTCGCCGAGCTCGCCGAAGAGCGCGAACCGCTGGTCGCGGTTGCGGGGCTGCGGCGCGAGGATCAGCCGCGGTTCGTGGCGCGCGGTGCCGACCATCGCGGCGAGCGGCGCGGCGGCCTCGCCCGCGAGCTTCAGCGGGATCACCACGAGGGGCTCGTCGGCGAGCCGGAAGTGCCTGCGGGTGGCGAGCGGCTGGGCGCGGCCGGTGGCCAGCGCCTCCATCCGCGCCAGCGCCGAGATGAGGCTCATCCGCGCCCCTCCAGCACCTGGCGGCGCAGCCGTTCGGCCTGCCGCAGCAGCGCCGCGATCTCCTCCTGGCCCTCGGAAGGCGTGCGGTCGCCGCGGGCCAGTTCCAGGGTCTCCTCGATAGTCTCGACCCCGCCGACCTGGTCGCGGATCTGCCGGCCGAGGACGTCGGTGGTGCCGCAGGCCAGGGCCTCGCCCCGGCAGTAGAACGCCAGATCGCAGCTCGACATGCAGGACGGCGCGTACCGGGCCTCGATCGCGGCCAGGGAGCGGGCCAGGCCGTCGCCGAGCTCGAAGGAGATGTCCTCGGGCAGCCCGTCGAGCACCTGCTCGATCCGCGCCATCCGGACGATCTGCCGCCGGATCACGCTGAGCTGCGGACGGACGTCGACGAGGGTGGCGGTGGGCCGGTTGGAGAAGTTCTCCGGGCAGATCAGCACGACCTCGTGGGAGACGAGGTTCTCCTCGCCGTCCAGTTCGGCGACCATCCGCCGCAGCGCCAGCACGTAGACCGCGGCCTGGCGGGCGGCCGAGGCGACTTGCTCGGGATCGGCCTGGCCGTCGATCACCGGGAACGACTTGATCTCGACCACGTGGAACCGGCCGGCGACCTTGAACGCGATGACGTCCGGCTCCAGGTAGACCAGATGCCCGCCGACCTCCAGCCGGAGCAGCGGATGGTCGAACAGGGTGCCGGGCTCGTCGCCGTCGATGGCGCGTTTCAGCAGCTGTCTGGTCCTGGCGTAGCGGACCTCGCGTCCGGCGTTGCCGCCGACCGACTCCAGATCGTCGTAGGACGCCTCGGGGATCGGCAGTCCTAGCCTGTCGCGCAGCAGCCCGTAGAGCTGGGCGCAGCCGTCGGCCTTGACCTGGGCCTCGAACACGTTGCCGCGGGTGATCGCGAACTGGGACTGGCCGAACAGCATCGGCTGCCCGACATGGCGGGCGATCTCCGACTTGTCGGCCCCGGCGGCGTCGAGCAGGCCGCGCCGCAGGCAGCCGGGGTTGGTGGTGAGCGCGGCGATGGTGCGGGCGTCGTGGTTGCGGGGCGGGGTGTCGCCGCGCAGCCGGTCGAGCC
>NZ_BAAGZI010000626.1:0-2058 GCF_054778695.1 Actinocorallia lasiicapitis | reverse complement strand
CTCGAACTGATCGACTTCTTCAACGCCGGGTTCGAGCCGCGCCGCGGGCACCGCGACGAGCGCCGCCCCCAGCACCGCGACGGTCTGCGCCAGCCCGCCGATCTTGTCGCTGCCCGACAGGTGCTTGGCGACCAGGGTCCCCGCCGCGACGCCCGCACCGACCCCGATCCCGCCCACGACCTGCGTCGCGGTCAGCACCGACAGGACCCGCCGCTGGACCGCGATCCGGTAGGAGGTCTGCTGTGCCGTCCACGCCTGGCCGGATCGCACCGAATCCATGATCGCCCTTTTGTTGCGCTAAGCGGGATAAGTGCACGTCAGCTTAGGGGCCGAGATCGTTCCGGCGGAAGGGAGGGCGCGGCGGGCGAAGGTCTCGTTTGTTCGTTTCCTGTTCTCCGCCCGGGCGGGGGACGGCGGCTCCGCGGACGCGTCGAACCGTCAATCTCGCGGCCGTGAAGGTCGCAATAGTCGCGGAGTCGTTCCTGCCCAGGGTGAACGGCGTGACCAACTCGGTCTGCCGGATCCTGGACCATCTCGCCGCTCGCGGGCATGAGGCGCTGGTCGTCGCCCCCGCACCCGGCCCGGACAGCCATGCCGGATTCCCGGTCCGGCTCGTCCCGGGCTTCGCCCTTCCCGTCTACAAGTCGTTCACCGTGGGTGTGCCGGGACGGCAGGTCGAGCACGCGCTGCGCGACTTCCGTCCCGACGTGGTGCATCTGGCCTCGCCCGTCGTGCTCGGCGCGGCGGGCGCCACGGCCGCCCGCAAGCTGGACATCCCGCCCGTCGCGGTGTTCCAGACCGATCTCGCCGGGTTCTTCCGCCGCTACGGGTTCCGCGGCACCGACGCGATGCTCTGGTCGTGGCTGCGCCGCATCCACTCCCGGGCCGACCGGACGCTCGCCCCGTCGCTGCCCACGCTCCGCGAGCTGGAGGAGCAGGGCTTCCCCCGGCTCGCGCTCTGGGGCCGCGGCGTCGACCAGGTCGCGTTCAACCCCGCGCACCGCAGCGACGAGCTGCGCGCCAGGCTCGCCCCCGCGGGCGAGACCCTGGTCGGGTATGTGGGGCGGCTCGCGCCGGAGAAGCAGGTCGAGCTGCTGGCCCGGCTGGTCGGCGTGCCGGGCGCGCGGCTCGTGGTCGTCGGGGACGGGCCCGCCGAGGAGCGGCTGAAACGGCTGCTGCCCGAAGCCGTCTTCACCGGATTCCAGAGCGGACTCGACCTGTCCCGCACCCTCGCCTCCCTGGACGTCTTCGTGCACACCGGGGCGAACGAGACCTTCTGCCAGACCGTCCAGGAGGCCCTCGCCTCCGGAGTGCCCGTGGTCGCGCCCGCCGCCGGCGGTCCGCTCGACCTGATCAGACCCGGCGTCAACGGGCTGCTGTTCCAGCCGTCCAACGGCACCTCGCTGCGCGAGGCCGTCACCACGCTCGTCAGCGACACCGCGATGCGCGCCCGGCTGGCCGCCGGCACCCTCCCCTCGGTGCGCCCGCGCACCTGGGAGGCCGTCTGCGACCAGCTCCTCTCCCACTACTCCGAGGTCATCTATGGTTCCGCCGCACGCCGCGCGGCCTGAGTTCCCGCTCGTCGTCTCGGTCCACGACGTCGCGCCCGCGACGCTCACCGAGACGGCGACGTGGCTCGCCGACCTGGACGCGCTGGGCGTCCCGGCGACCCTCCTGGTCATCCCCTCGGCCTTCGGGGGCGGCCCGTCCCTCACGGACGCCCCCGCCACCGTCGCCGCCCTCACCAAGGCGCGCGGCGACGGCCATGAGCTGTCCCTGCACGGCTACACCCATGCCGGAGTGCCGGGCGGGCCGCCCTGGCGGCAGCAGGTCAACCGGGTCATGGCCAGGGGAGCGGGCGAGTTCTGCGCGCTCCCCGAGGCCGAGGCGCGCCGCCGCTTGGCCGACGGCCGCGCCGTCCTGTCCGGTGCGGGCATCGAGGTCACCGGGTTCACCCCGCCGGGATGGCTCGCCTCACCCGGCACCCGCCGCGCCCTGGACGCCCTCGGCTTCGGCTACTGGACCAGCCAGGCCGCCGTCCACGACCTGCGGACCGGC
>NZ_BAAGZI010000625.1:0-2060 GCF_054778695.1 Actinocorallia lasiicapitis | reverse complement strand
GTGGGTGGGGGAGCGGTGGGATTGGTTGAAGGCGCACAGGTCATTGGGGTGGGTGTAGTAGCGTTCGAGCGCTGTCCATTGCCCCTGTTGTTCCGGAGGATTTGAGTGTCGAGTCCTCGGTCGGTGCGGTTGAGTGCCGTGTTGATCACGGTTGTCGCGCTGGTGGTGAGTGCTGTGCCGCCTGGGGCGCGGGGTTTGGGTGCCCGGGTTCCGGAGGGTTTGGGGGGTCGGGTGTCGCCGGGGACCGAGAAGGTCGAGGAGCTGCGGCGGCAGGCCAACAAGGCGCGGGATGAGCTGGACAAGCTGGACAAGGATCTGAAGGGTCAGATCCAGCGGGCGAACGCGCAGCGTGATCAGTTGCGGGACACCGTCGCGAAGCTGTCGTTGGCGGACGGTGAGTACGAGGAGCTGCGGCTGCCGTTGGCGCGGTTGGCGAGTGGCGCGTACCAGATGCCGACTTCTTCGGGCGGGTTGTCGATCTTCGGTGGTGGGGATCCTTCGCTGGCGTTGCGGGCGGCGGCGGATGTGGCGTTGCTGGGGAACCAGAAGGAAGCGCTGCTGAAGACGGCGAGTGATCTGCGGCAGCGGCGGCAGGATCTGGTGGACGAGCAGCAGCGGTTGACGTCGGAGATCGGGTTGGACGCCGCGAAGCTCAACAAGCAGAAGGTGCTGGTGAAGGGGCGGGTCAACCAGATCACGTCGAAGCTGAGCCGGATGTTGAAGCAGCTCAATTTGGACCGGGACACTCGGCTGGCGTTGCAGTGTGATCCGGCGTTGGCGCGGGAGGCCGGCCAGTTCCCGAACGGTCTGATTCCGGGGAAGTATCTGTGTGATCTTTCGCAGAAGTCGGGTAAGGAGCCGTTCCAGCTTCGGGCGGATGCGGCGTTGGCGTTCTACAAGCTGAACGCGGCTTACAAGAAGCGGTTCGGTAAGGACATCTGTCTGCGGGACGCCTACCGGGATCTGAAGGAGCAGCAGCGGCTGTACTACACGCGTCCCGGCTACGCGGCGATTCCGGGCCGTTCCAACCACGGTCTGGGGCAGGCGGTGGACATGTGCGGGGGTGTGGAGTCGTCGGGGTCGCTCCAGTTCAACTGGATGCGGGCGAACTCCACGGCGTTCGGCTGGTTCCATCCGTCGTGGGCTTACTCCAGTCCGTTCGAGCCTTGGCATTGGGAGTTCGGCAACCCCACCTGACCGGTGCGGCCGGTCCGGTGGCAGGTCTGGCGGGTGGGTGGTCAGGTGGTCGGGGTGACGACTCTGGGGTCGTGCTGGGTGGCGGTGCAGTACTTGCAGCGGGCGGCGGTCTCGGGGATTTCGGATCGGCATTCGGGGCAGTCCTTGGCCGGGGGGATGGGTCTGTCGAGGCCCATCCGGCGCATCATCTTGGTGATGGGGCGGACGACGAGGAAGTAGAGGACGGCGGCGATGATCAGGAAGTTGAGGAGTTCGGTGAGGAAGGTCCCGTAGGGGAAGACCGTCTTTCCGATCGTGAACTTCATGTCGTCGAGGTTGGGTTCGCCGCCGATGAGGGCGATGAGCGGGTTGATGAACGCGCCGGTGAAGCTGGTGATGAGGGACGCGAACGCGGCGCCGATGACGACGGCGATCGCGAGGTCCATCAGATTTCCGCGGAACAGGAATTTCTTGAAGCCGTCCACGTCGCCTCCCTGTTTCCGGCGGTACCGGTGCTGACTGATTTCTGACTTGGAGAGTCACTTTCCCTCGGCGTTCTGTGGACAAGCCCGTGTTCCGGTCATGGGCCCGTCAGTCGGGGGAGACCAGCACGATCGCGAGTTCGGTGGTGGCGGCGTAGCGGGCGACGGTGCGGGCGAGTTCGCGGGGTGCGGCGAGCAGGAGCAGTCCGGGGCGTCCGTTCTGGGGCGGTTCGGCCAGGAGTACGGGAAGGCCGGTCGCGACGGGCTGATCCGCGCCGAGCCCGGGCGGCGCCCGTCCGGGACGGCCGGGAGGAGACGGCCCCGCGACAGCCGGTTCGGGTAGCGCTCCGCCGATGGCCGGGCCCGCGACCAAGAGGTCGACGTGGCTGCCCGGCCGGAACA
>NZ_BAAGZI010000624.1:0-2071 GCF_054778695.1 Actinocorallia lasiicapitis | reverse complement strand
GCCACGGCGGGCAGGCCCGTCAGCCGGACGGCCAGCGCGTCCAAGGGGCCCTCGACCAGCACCGGCCGGGCCGCGCGCGGGGTCGGCAGCTTGTAGAGGAGGGCGCCTTTGCGGTAGCGGTCGGTCTCGGGGCCGTTCAGCCAGCGGGGGCCGCCGACGCCGTCGCGGGTGCGGCCGAGGAAACCGGCGATCCGTCCGTAGGAGTCGTGGACGGGGAACATGATCCGGTCCCGGAAATGGTCGTAAAGGCGTCCATGGCGGGATCTGCGGACGAGGCCCGTCGCCACGATCCGGTCGTCGGACAGGCCCTCGGCGCGGAGCAGCTCGACGACCGTCCGCCAGGCGGGCGGGGCGTAGCCGAGCCCGAACCGGCGCTGGACGTGCTCGGGGAAACCGCGTTCCGCCAGGTAGGCGGGGACCCAGCTGTCGCGCCGCCGCGCGCGGAAGAAGTCATGGGCCAGGTGCAGGGGATCCAACGTCGCCTCCTCGTGCCGCTGTTACGCGGGCGGGGAAGCTGCCCAACGATGCTGATACCCACCTTTCCGGGGGCGAATACCCCCGATCGGGGTGGTGGTCGGCACATCGGGGAAGATGGAGACGACCTGAAGGAGAGTGCGATGCGGCTGGTGAAGTTCCCTCATTCGTGTGTCCGGCTGGAGACCGCGGAAGGCGTCGCGGTCATCGACCCCGGGCTGTTCTCCGGCGACGACAAGCTCACCGACGCCGACGTCCTGCTGATCACACACGTGCACATGGACCATCTCGACGCCGAGGGGGTGCGGGCGCTGGCCGCCGCCAAACCCGAGCTGAAGATCTACGGGCCGCCGTCGCTCGCCGCCGAACTGGGGGACGTCCCGTTCACCGCGGTGCGGCACGGCGACTCCATCCACACCCTGGGGATGGTCGTGGGCGTTCACGGGGAGAAGCACGCCGAGATCCACCCGGACATCCCGCTGATCGAGAACGTCGGCTATCTCGTCGACGGGCTCTACCACCCCGGCGACTCCTTTACCGTGCCCGACGTGCCCGTCCGGACCCTGCTCGCCCCGATCGGCGCGCCCTGGCTGAAGCTCAGCGAGGCGGCGGCCTTCATCGACGCCGTCGCGCCCGCCACCGTCCACCCCATCCACGACGCCGTCCTCAGCGCGCCCGGCCAGGCCATCGCCGACCGGCTCCTGTCCACCCTCACCAAGCCCGAGTACATCCGGCTGGAACCAGGCGACATCCACTCCTTCTAGCCCGGCGAGCATCGGCGGGATGCGGGCGATCACAAAATGGTGACGTTCGGTGTTTTTACGCACCCGTTCCGTGACTGGCTGGTTGCATATCCTCCCGCAGGGTCATCGCTCGGGGGAAAAGGTGCCACCTGTGTCACTCACACGGATCTTTGCGCCGCTCGCCGTGGCGGCGTCCGTGCTGCTGGTTCCGGTGGCGGCACAGGCGGGGCCCGGCGACGACTGCGTTCAGCTCGCGGGGGCCGCTTTCACCTGGTTCGACCAGGCGGTCCACTGCCATGACCCGCGTCGCGGGACGGAACGGCGGCTGGGCGACGGGTTCGCGCGCTCCGACGAGGCGTCGGACGGGGCGTCGCGTCCCGGATACCCGGTGGTGGTGCGGAGCGCCCCCGCCGTTCGGCCGCCCACGCATCGGCCGCGTGCGCATGTCCGCCTTTTCTGGTCGGCCGCCGACACCGCCAGAGGCGGTCTCCCCGCAGGCACGGAACAGGCCGGCCGACTCACCCGTCCAGGCAGGCCGGGCGGCTCCACCCCACGACGCGAATCACCGCGCCACGACTCACCGACCTGGGACGGCACGGCCGCCGGAAGCCCCTCGGGAGACAGCCGGACGTCCGGGAACGATCTCGCGCCGGGCAGCGGACAGGGTTCGGGGCGTGGGCCTGCCTTGGGGGACGGCTCCATGGTGGGGAGTCTGCCCGCGTCGGAGAGCGGTGCCGCGGTGGGCGATGGGCAGGCGTCGGGAGATGGGGCCGCGTCGGGCAGCGGCTCGGCGGTGGGGAGCGGGCCGGTGCCGGGGAGTGGCTCGGCGGCGGAGGGTGGGGCTATGGGGGGGT
>NZ_BAAGZI010000623.1:0-2097 GCF_054778695.1 Actinocorallia lasiicapitis | reverse complement strand
CTGGCGTGGCGGCAGGACGAGCGGCGCGTGCAGCGTCGTCTCGGCGACCTGGGCGCAGCCGGTCACGGCCGCGGCGTGCAGGGCGAGCTCGATGAAGGCCGCGGCGGGCAGTAGAACGGACCCGGCGACGGTGTGGTCGGCGAGCCACGGTGCGTTCCGCACCGACAGCCGTCCCGTCAGCAGGAACCCGCCGTCGGGCAGTTCGGTGACGGCGCCCAGCAGCGGGTGTTCGGCGGGGTCCAGGCCGAGGGCGGCGGCCGCGCCGATCGGGGCGGGCGGCGCCAGCCAGAACCGTTCGTGCTGGAAGGCGTAGGTGGGCAGGTCGACGCGGCGGGCACCGGGGAGGACGGCGTCCCACCGGACGTCCGCGCCGCCGGTGAACGCCGTGCCCAGTGCCGTCAGGACGCTGAGGGCTTCGGGCCGTCCGGAGCGCAGCGCCGTGCCGAAGGACGCGCCGGGCAGGTCGTCGGCCGACGCTTGGGCGAGGGCCGTCAAGACGGGGTCGGGGCCGAGCTCCAGGAAGGTCGTGACGCCCTGGGCGCGCAGGGTCTCCAGCCCGTCGTGGAAGCGCACCGCCGCACGGATGTGGCGCGTCCAGTATTCGGGCGTGGTGACGGAACCGTCGGCGAGGCCCCCGGTGAGGTTGGAGACGATCGGGAGCGAGGGCGGCCGGAAAGTGAGGGTGCTGGCGACGTCGTGGAACGCCTCCAGCGCACCGTCCATATGCGGGGAGTGGAAGGCGTGGCTGACCGTCAGCCGCCGCGACTTCTCAAAGCCCGCGGCGATCGCCAGCACGGCATCCTCATCACCCGAGATCACCACGGAGCGGGCACCGTTGACCGCCGCGACCGCGACCCGGTCCTCCACCCCGTCCAGCGCGGCCAGGGCCTCTTCCTCGGAGGCGGGCAGCGCGACCATCGCCCCGCCGACGGGCAGTGCCTGCATCAGCCGGGCCCTTGCGGCGACCAGCGCGCACGCGTCCGCGAGATCCAGAATCCCGGCGACGTGCGCGGCCGCCAGCTCCCCGACCGAATGACCCAGCACCAGATCAGGCGTCAGCCCCCACGATGCGAACAGCCGGAACAACGCCACTTCCAGCGCGAACAGTGAGGTCTGCGCGTACACCGTCCGGTGCAGCAGCGGGCCGTCCTCAGCGAACATCACCTCGCGCAGCGGACGCTCCACGTGACCGGCAAGACGGGCATCCAACAGCGCGCACACCTCGTCCAGGGCAGCGGAGAACACCGGATACGTCGCGTACAGCTCCCGACCCATCCCCGCACGCTGCGCCCCCTGACCGGTGAACAGGAACGCCAGCCGTCCACCGGCCGAGACCCCCTGCACGACCCTCGGCGACATCGCGCCGCGCGCCAGGTCGGCCAGCCCGCTCAGCAGCTCCTCCCGGTCCTCGCCGACCACCACGGCGCGCTGTTCCAGGCCAGCGCGGGTGGTCCCCAGAGCGATCCCAACATCCTGGACACTCAGCTCCCGACGCTCCACCACGTGGGCGCGGAGCCGTTCGGCCTGCGCCCGGAGGGCGGCCTCGCTCGACGCCGACACCGCCCACGGCACCGGCCCCACCGCAGCCCTCTCCCCCGCGGCCTCGACCTCCACAAGCCCGACCTCCGCAGGGGGCGCTTGCTCGACGATGACGTGCGCGTTGGTGCCGCTGATCCCGAACGACGAGACGCCGGCCCGGCGTGGGCGGGCGGTTTCGGGCCACTCGCGTGCTTCCGTCAGCAGTCGTACCGTGCCGGCCGTCCAATCCACCTGGGGGGACGGCTCGTCGGCGTGCAGGGTTCGGGGTAGGGAGCCGTGGCGCATCGCCTCGACCATCTTGATGACGCCGCCCACGCCGGCGGCGGCCTGGGAGTGGCCGATGTTCGACTTCAGCGAGCCCAGCCACAACGGTTCCCCGGCGCGGTCGCGGCCGTAGGCCGCCATCAGCGCCCGCACCTCGATCGGGTCGCCGAGCCGCGTTCCCGTGCCGTGGCCTTCCACCGCGTCGACCTCGCCCGCCGACAGGCCGGCGCTCCCCAGCGCCTGGCGGATCACCCGCTCCTGGGCGCGGCCGTTCGGCGCGGTCAGGCCGTTGGA
>NZ_BAAGZI010000622.1:0-2120 GCF_054778695.1 Actinocorallia lasiicapitis | reverse complement strand
CGCCCCTGCCGCCGCCCCCGCCCGGCTCCCGTCCTTACGTGCCGCCGCCCTCGCCGCCGCGCCCCGGCAGGCCGGGCGAGCGCAGATCCTCCGGCTTCGGCGGGTTCACCTGGGACGCCTATTCGAGCGGCTCGGACTCCTCGGACGGCGGATCGGGCTGCTCGTCGTGCACGGGCGGCGGCTGCTCGTCCTGCGGAAGCAGTTCGTGCACCTGACCTGGGAACCGTAAGGTGCGACATCCGACATTGGGGATCATAATTCCCGTGCTGGAGTAGGGAACCTCGGGAGCTGCGGTCGCATCTCAACGGGCAGGAAGCCGGATATCGGCAGGGAAACGCAGGAGTGTGGAGCATGGTGCTGGCCGCCTCGCCGACATGGGGGATCACCGGTCCCCAGTTCCTCGCGGGATACGCTCTCGCGGCCGTCGGACTGTTCGTCGTCGCCCTTGTCATCCGCCGGAAGGCGGCGGCGGGCCGGACGCCCGTCCGGGAACTCCACCAGTACGAACTGGCCTACCTGGCCGGCGGGGAGCGGCGGGCCATCGCGGCGAGCCTGTCCGGGCTCCGCGCCGGTCAGGCCGTCACCGCCGCCAAGCACGGCATCCTCTCGCTCGTCGCCCCGCCCCGGATGACCCTCTACCCGCTGGACGAGGCGGTGCTCGACGGCGTCAGGGCCAACATCAGCACTGGCGGGCTGCCGCACCGGCCGCAGGTCAAGGCCGCGCTCAGCGTGATCCGCAAGCACCTGGTCGCCGAGGGGATGCTGCTGACGGCGAGCGAGCGCGCCCAGATCAGGGCCGCGGCGCTGCCGCTGTTCCTGCTGCTCGGCCTCGGGGCCGTCCGGGTGGTGTCCGGGATCGCCAACGACCGGCCCGTCCTCTACCTGATCATGATGATGGTGCCGCTGGCCCTGGTGACGCTCATCCTCGGGCTGCGCGCGCCGAAGGTCAGCCGGGCCGGGAAGAAGACCCTCACCGCGGCGGCGATCCGGCACCGGGTGCTGTCGCCCTCGATGTCGCCGTCCTGGTCGACCTACGGTCCCGAGGCGGTCGCGCTGGGCGTCGCGCTGTACGGCGGCGCGGTGATCTACGCGATGGACCCGGAGTTCGCGGTGCTGTCGGAGATGCAGATGCGGCTCGGGCTGATCGGCTCGGGGTACACGCCGGTCTCGTCCTACTCCTCGTCGTCGTCCTCCTCCTCGTCGCACACGTCGAGTTCGTCGTGTTCGTCCGGGTCCTCGTGCTCCTCGTCCTCGTCGTGTTCGTCGGGGTCGTCCTGCGGTGGCGGTGGCGGTGGCGGGTGCGGCGGATGACCGGGGTCGGGATCGGCTGGCGGCCGGAGATCGCCGGTTATGTCGCGGGGCTGCCGCGCCTGGCGTTCACCGAGGTGATCGCGGAGTCGCTGCACCATCCGCAGCCCGAGCTGCTGGCGTTGCGGGCCACCGGGGTGCCGGTGATCCCGCACGGGGTGAAGCTGTCGCTCGGCGGGGCGCAGGAGGTCGCGCCCGAACGGGTCCGCGCCCTCGCCGAGGCCGCCGTGACCGTCGACGCCCCGCTGGTCAGCGAGCATGTCGCGTTCGTCCGGGCGGGCGGCCTCGAAGCGGGCCATCTGCTGCCCGTGCCCCGCTCCGCCGACTCCCTGGACGCCCTCACCCGCAACATCAGGCTCACCCAGGCCGAGCTGCCCGTGCCGCTGGCCGTCGAGCCGATCGCGGCCCTGTTCGACTGGCCCGACGACGCCTACAGCGAAGGCGACTTCCTCACCGAACTCCTCGACCGCACCGGCGCCGGCCTGCTGCTGGACGTCGCCAACGTGTACGCCAACTCCCGCAACCGGGGCCGCGACCCGATCAAGGTGCTGGAGTCGTTCCCGCTCGATCGGGTCGTCTACTGCCATGTCGCGGGCGGCGCGGAGCACGACGGCCTCTACCACGACACCCACGGCCACGCCCTGCCCGCGGAGGTGCTGGCGCTGGTCGCCGAGACCGCCGCCCGCACCTCCGGCCATCTGGGCTACCTGCTGGAACGCGACGCCGGTTTCCCGCCCGCCGACGAGCTGATCGGCGAGCTGTGCGCCATCGCGGCCGCCGCGTCGGTGCCGAGCCCGGTATGAGCCTCGCGG
>NZ_BAAGZI010000621.1:0-2120 GCF_054778695.1 Actinocorallia lasiicapitis | reverse complement strand
CCCCGCGGGCCCGATCGTCGGCGACGACTGGTTCGCCGCGCCCGCCCCGCCGCCGCGCCCCGCGCCGTCGGGCCCGTTCGGCCAGATCGTCGTCTACACGCTCCTGGACGGCCGGGAGCAGGCCTTCGACCGGCTCGCCAACGATCTGGCCCGCACCGCCACCCAGGCCGAGCCGGACATCATGATCTACACCTTCCACGAGGTGGACGGCGCCCCGACCCAGCGGATCAGCTACCAGCTCTTCGCCGACCGGGAGTCCTTCGAGGAACACCAGGCCCGTCCGTACGTGGCGCGTTTCGCCGCCGACAGCCGTGCCCACGTGCTCGCGACCAACGTCATCGATCTCAAGCTGACCGGCGGCAGCCTCCCGTTCCTGCAGGCCGGACGATGATCACGCTGCTGACCCGACCCGGCTGCCACCTCTGCGACGACGCCCGTACGATCGTGGCAAGGGTCGCCGCCGACGCGGGCGAGCCGTGGGAGGAACGCGACATCACCCGGGACGAGAAGGATCTCGCCGAGTACCACGACCACATTCCGGTCACCCTGGTCGACGGCAAGCAGATCGATTTCTGGTTCGTGGACGAGAAGCGCCTCCGCGCCGCCTTGTCCAGCCGCTGAGACGGCCCGGTGACGGCCCGCGAGACCTAGAACACAGTTCGGTACTTTGTGCGCGCGTTCACAAAGGGTTTAACCTGAAGGAAATATGCCTTCCCCTGGAGGGCCCGCTCAGAGAGGTCCCCGCCCACGATGAGCCCCCGGCAGCCGCGGTCCGGTCGAGCCCCCAACGAGCGGGGCGGACCCGGGATCCCCGAAGCCACGATCGCGCGCCTGCCCGTCTATCTGCGGGCGCTGCAGAGCTTCGCCGAGCGGGGCACCGCGACGGTCTCCTCCGAAGAGCTGGCCTCTGCCGCAGGCGTGAACTCTGCCAAGCTCCGTAAAGACCTCTCCCATCTCGGCTCGTACGGCACACGCGGCGTCGGATACGAGGTTGAGTACCTCGTGTACCAGATCTCCCGTGAACTAGGCCTCACCCAGGACTGGGTCGTCGCCATCATCGGAGTGGGTAACCTTGGCCGCGCTCTCGCCGGATACGGCGGTTTCGCGTCCCGGGGTTTCCGGGTGGCCGGACTGCTCGACGCCGACTCCTCGATCGTCGGACAGCGGATCTCCGGGCTCACGGTGGAGCACACAGACCGGCTGGAGACGATCATCAAGGACCACGGCGTGTCCATCGCCGTCATCGCGACCCCCGCGGCGGCGGCCCAGACCCTTTGCGACAGAGTCGTCGCGGCGGGCGTCACCAGCGTGCTCAACTTCGCCCCAGTAGTCCTCAATGTTCCCGAGGGCGTCGACGTCCGCAAGGTCGACCTCTCGATCGAGCTGCAGATCCTGGCCTTCCACGAGCAGCGGAAGGCCGGCGGGCCGCATGAGGAGATCCCGGTCTCCCCTGGGCTCGCGGAGTACACCGAGGTACATCCATGAGTCTCCTGGTCGTCGGTCTAAGTCATCGGACCGCCCCCGTCAGCCTGCTGGAGTCCGCGTCCGTCACGGGCGACGACCTGGTGAAGCTGCTGCACGAGGTGCACGAGTCGGTGCGCGAGGTCATGATCGTCTCGACCTGCAACCGGGTCGAGGTGTACGCGGCCGTCGACAAGTTCCACGGCGGCGTGCAGACCGTCTCGGAGCTGCTGGCGCGGCACAGCGGGGTACCGCTGGAGGAGCTGTCGAAGTACCTGTACGTGCACTACGAGGAGCGGGCCGTCCAGCACGCCTTCGCGGTCGCGGCGGGCCTGGAGTCGATGGTGATCGGCGAGGGGCAGATCCTCGGCCAGATCCGGCAGGCCTACACCCTCGCCCAGGAGCAGGACACGATCGGCCGCGCGCTGCACGAGGTCGTCCAGAACGCGCTGCGGGTCGGCAAACGCGCCCACTCCGACACCGGGATCGACCAGGCGGGCCCTTCGCTGGTCTCGGTCGGCCTGGAGGTCGCGGCGGGGCATCTGGGGGAGCTGAACGGCAAGCGGGCGCTGGTCGTCGGCGCGGGCGCGATGAGCGGGCTGGCCGTCGCGACCCTGGCGCGGGCCGGCGTCGCCGAGATCGTCGTGGCGAACCGCACC
>NZ_BAAGZI010000620.1:0-2138 GCF_054778695.1 Actinocorallia lasiicapitis | reverse complement strand
CCGCACCTCCTGCGGCCCGCCCGGCTCGGCCTGGACGGTCGCGGGCGCGAACTCCGAGTCCAGGGCCACCACGGCGCCGTCGCGCAGCAGCCGGGCAGCCCGCCCGGACGGGTCGAGCATCCGGCCCTCGCTGTACAGGGCGATCCGGGCGACGTTCCCGTCGTGGCCGGGGCCGAGGCCGCTCAGGCTGCGCGCCACCGACGAGACCGTCATGTCGTCATCGCCTTCGACGACCACGTCACGCGGTCCGCCGCTCGTCAACGCCGTAAGGGAGATCCGCACGCAAGGCTCCGACTTCACCGGGGGGACGATGACCTCCCCACCCTAGTGAGGCGGCCCCGGGGAAGCAGCAGGAAACCGGACCTCCCGCCCCGACCGCTCCGTTTTCGTGGTCAGACAGCTGTCAGCACGAGTGATTGTTGTGACGAACCGAATGGCTAATACGGGTTTAAAGATCACAGGATCTGGAGAAGGTGGAATCGGCTGAATGGCTGCTTCGCAGGTCGGGCCGTGTGTGGTCAGAGTAGCCCTGTGGGGCACAGGGAATGCGGTGAAAGACGTTAATTTCCCACTGCCGGTCACGGGAAAGTGTCAGCTACTGGAATCCGTTGACGTGGTCTTGTCAAGGGCGCGAGCATGACCCAGATGAGGACCAGTCAGCCGACCGCCGCCAACGCCGGCACCCACGGACTGGGTGCGGGCCCCGCGGCGCAGCGCCTTCCCGTGGCGCCGAGAGAACGCAAGCCCGCACTGGCGGCGCTCGCGGTCCTGTTGATTCTCGGCGGCGCCCTGGTCAGCGCGTATCTCGTCATCAACAGCGGCAAACGCGTCTCGGCGATCAGGATCATCGAGCCGGTGGCGGCGGGCCAGCAGATCCCGGCGAGCGCCCTGCAAGAGGTCCAGATCGGCAACACCGGCATCGACTACGTCCGGTGGTCGTCCAAGAACGAGGTCACCCAGACCTACGCTTCGGTCGGACTGGTCGAGGGCACCCTGCTGACCAGCGGAATGACGACCAGAGCCAAGGACGGGCTCAAAGGCCGGGTGATCGTCGGGCTCTCGCTGAAAGCCGCGCAGATGCCCGCCGAGAAGCTGAGCAGCGGGCAGACCGTCGCGCTCTACGCCGTTGCGGGACGCAGCGAGTCGGCGCTCGCCAAACCGGGCATCCTGCTCGTCTCCGACGCGATCGTCAGCAAGGTCGTCTTCAACGGCGGGCGGACCGGCACGGGCACCACCGAAGTGTCGGTCGCGGTGCCGCCCGAGTTCGCCGCCGCGCTCAGCCAGGCGGCCTCCAGCGGCGGCATCGTCGCGGTGTACGTCCCGCCGGGCACCGTCCTGCCGAAGGCGACCCCGCCCGTGGTGAAGCCCCAGCCGAAGCCGGGCGGGTGACCGGGTGGCACTGATCGCGCTCGCCGCCGACAAGGGCGCCCCGGGAGTGACGACCGCCGCGGTCGCCCTCGGCGCCGTCTGGCCGCGCCCCGTCATGGTCGCCGAATGCGATCTGGCGGGCGGCGACCTCGTCCACCGGCTGCCCGCCGAGAACGGGATGCTCGACCCGTCCAAGGGGCTGCTGTCGCTGGCCGCCTCAGCGCGGCGCGGGCTCCGTCCCGAGCAGATCGCCCCGCACACCCAGCGGCTCACCGGCGGGCTCGACGTCCTGGTCGGGCTGACCAACGCCGAACAGGCCGCCGGGATGACCTGGCTGTGGAACCCGCTCGGCCGGTCCTTCGCGATCCTGCCGGGCATCGACGTCATCGCCGACTGCGGGCGGCTCGGCCCGCACAGCGCGCTCATCGACCTGATGCGCGAAGCCGACATGGTCGTCCTGCTCACCCATGCCTCGGTCGACCACGTGGCGCATCTGCGGGAGCGGATCGCGGCGCTCGCCGCCGACCTGCCGAAGCAGCGCGCCCATCTGGGCGTCGTCGTGGTCGCCGACCCGCGCGGCTTCCGCGGCGCGATCGGCGAGGTCGAACGGATCCTCGCGCAGTCCAAGCTGCCCGCGACGGTCCTCGGCGGGCTCGCCTACGACCCCAAGGGCGCGCACCTGCTGCGCGGACCGTGGGCGGGCCGGCTCGACAAGTCGCTGCTGATCAGGTCGGCGCGGGAGCTCGCCGCGAACCTGCTGCAGCGGCCCG
>NZ_BAAGZI010000619.1:0-2169 GCF_054778695.1 Actinocorallia lasiicapitis | reverse complement strand
GCACGCGCCGACCGCGAGCCACCGGCCGCCCGACGGCCGCCAGCCCCGCTCGACCAGCACCGCGAGCGCCATCCCCGCCGCGAAGTAGGGGAACCAGCGCGGCAGCAGCGGATGCCAGTAGGAGAAGGCTCCGTAGGAGGCGTGTGTCCGGAGCCACCAGGTGAACACGGCGCAGCCCACCGCGAGGGCCGCCACCGTCCCGATCCGCAGCCGGGCCAGCAGCGGCAGCAGCAGGTAGAAGGCCGCCTCGACGGCCAGGCTCCACACCGGGCCGAGCGCCACCGGACCTGACCCGATCCACCAGCGGCGCGGATCGTACAGATGGGTCAGGGTCAGGAGCTCCGCCCAGGAGCGAAGATCCTGGGCGTGGTGCGGGCTGAACACCGGCAGCGCGACGGCCGTCACCGCCCAGTGCGCCGGGAGGATCCGGACGAGGCGCCGCCGGTAGTACCCGCCGACCGCCACAGGCCCCCGGAGCCATGGCCGGTACAGCAGGTACCCCGACAGGACGAAGAACACCGGCACCCCGCCACCGCAGGCCGCGACCAGCCGCCACACCGGGGTTCCCGGCGACGCCATCGCCGTCAGTTCGGCGACGTGCACGGCCACGACCATCACGATCGCGACGCCGCGCAGCCCGTCCAGCTCCCGCGTCCGCGGCCCGGCCGGACGTGCGGCGCTCGGCACTGCTCGCCGTCCCATGGACCGGGAATTCTGCCGATCACCCCGGCGGGCGGCCAGTGACGTTTGTCAGTGATCACCCATGAGGTTTGCGGCGGCGCGCCAGCGCCTGGGCGGGCTCCTCGACGAACACGTGGCTGAGCGCCGCGACGATCAGCGAGCCGAGGAGCGTCACGCCGAGCAGGAGCGTGAAGTCGCCCGCGTACAGGGGGCGTCCGGTGAGCGCGTACCAGGATTCGATCACCGGGGAGTGCCAGAGGAACACCCCGTAGGAGACCAGCCCGAGCTGGACGGCGACCGGGTTGCCCAGCACCGCCGCGACCACCCGCCCCGCGGGCGCGAACACCGCGGGCGCGGCCACCGCGAGCGCGATCACCGGGTAGAGCAGGATCGTCACCAGGTACTGGTGGGCGTTCTGCGGGCCGTAGGCGGGGGTGGCGAGCGGGGTCGCGACGAGGGCGAGCCCGCAGGCGGCGACCGTCCAGCAGAGCCCGGGAACGGCCCCGACGGCCTCGGTGAGCGCGCCCGGCCGTTCCGCGAGCACCGCGAGGGCCATCCCGCAGGCGAAGATCAGCAGCGAGCGGGGCAGCAGCAGTTCGTTGGCGAAGAGCAGCCCGATGTCCCCGCTGTACCGGACGGCAGCGGCCTCGGCCAGCGACAGCCCGCCGACCACGCCGATCCCGGCCAGCAGCCGCCCCGCCGAGCCGCGGGCCCAGCGGTGCAGCACCCAGGCCAGTCCTGGCAGCAGCAGGTAGAACGACGCCTCGACCGACAGGCTCCAGACCGGGCCGAGCCCCTGCGGGCCGAGCCCCCGCCACCAGGGGTCGGGGTCGTAGGGGTGGGTGAGGGTGAGCAGTTCCAGCCAGGTCCGCGGCGAGCCGGCGTGCTCCCGGTTCTGCCCGAACACCAGCAGGGTGAAGATCAGCATCAGCCAGTAGGCGGGCAGGATCCGCAGCCCGCGCCGGATCAGGTACCGGCGGACCGAGGGCGGTGCGGCGCCGTCCAGGGCGGCGCGGGCGAACGGCCGGTAGAGCAGGAAGCCCGAGAGGACGAAGAAGATCGTCACCCCGACGCCGCCGTTGCCGACCATCCGCCAGAGCAGGGAGTCGGCGGAGTTCTTCCCGGTCGAACCGGCCACGTGCAGAGCGACGACCAGGCCGATGGCCACGGCGCGCAGACCGTCGAGCGGGGCCAGATGGCCCCGGACGGCCGGCGGGCCTGTGATCGTCTGCAACGGGGGTCGCCTCCAGGGGATCGCACCAGTTTGCCCGCTCTCGGGGGATGCCGGGTACGGTCTGGCCATGAGCCAGCGCGCCGCCCGGGTAATCGCCTCCCTCACGCCCAAGCCGCTGCTGGGGGCGGTGATCCGCGCCGTCTATCCGCGGATCGAGCCGGAGCTGGCCCGGCTGGCGGAGTTCGTGCCGGCGGGCGGCACGGCCGTCGACGTGGGCGGCTGGTTCGGGCCCTGGACCGGGCGGCTGCTCGCCC
>NZ_BAAGZI010000618.1:0-2174 GCF_054778695.1 Actinocorallia lasiicapitis | reverse complement strand
GCCGTCGGCGACCGTCAGCCACCGGCCGTCGGCGCTGATCCCGAGGCCGAGCCGCTGCCCGTCCGGCCCGAGCACCGACACGTCCTCGCCGGTGACGCGCCGCAGCCGCAGCCGCTGGTCGCGCACATAGTAGAAGGCATCGGGCGAAACCCACGCGACAGGGGAGTACCGGCAGCCGAGGACGGGCGCGCCCAGCACGTCGCCGGTCGCGACGTCCAGGACGTACAGCGTGCCGTTCTCGGTGCCGCCCTTCGAGAGCTGGACGGCCACGCGCCGCCCGTCGGGCGAGGGGTCCCACGCGTCGAGGACGGTCTTCCCCGACGGGTCGAGCGCGCCCGGGTCCAGCACCGGCCGGCCGTCCGCGTACAGCACGGGATGATCTTGTCCGGGGGAGCGGCGCAGCACGAAGGCCACGCCTGCGCGCCAGAGCGGCGCCGTCACCGTCCCGGCGTCCGCGTACTCCAGGGCGCGGCGCAGCAGGATCGCGCGTCCGGGCGGCTCGGCGGCCTGCCAGAGCTCGTCCTGCGCCCGCCGCCACGCCGTGGTCGCCGCGCCGTCGTGCTCCTCGAGCCAGCGGTACGGGTCGGCGACGAACTGGCCGTGCAGCACCTCCACCAGGTCGTCGCGGAACGCCCCCGGGTAGGCGGTGGTTCGCATCAGGCGCTCTCCCTCTGTTCGACGAAATCGGCGTAGCGGGCGTTGGTCTCGCGCAGCACCTCATGGGTGCCGAGGGCGAGGTTCGGGCCGTCCATCAGCAGGACGCGACGGGCGCGCAGCGCGGAGCTCGTCCGGTGGGCGATCACCACGAGCACCCCGCCGCGCCGCGCGAACGCCAGCTCGGCGCGGGCTTCGGCGGCGGCGTCGAGATGGCAGGTCGCCTCGTCGAGGATCGTGATCCTGGCGGGCGACAGATGGGCGCGGGCCAGCGCGATCAACTGCCGCTCCCCCGCCGACAGCGTGCCGGGGTCGAGCCGGGCGGCGAGCCCGCCGAGCCGTCCGACGAGTTCCTTCGCGCCCACCGCCCCGACCGCCTTGACGATCTGCGCGTGCGACGCGTCGGGCGCGTAGTAGAGGAGGTTCTCCTGCACGGTGCCGCGGAACACGTACGCCTCCTGCGGCAGCAGCAGCCTGTCCGCCGGGTGGAGCCGATCGGCGGGCACCCCGCCGACCAGCACCTCGCCCCGGCCGGGGGTCAGCACGCCCGCGATCAGCGCGGCGAGGGTCGACTTGCCGATGCCGCTCGGCCCGACGACGGCGAGATGGTCGCCGTCGTCGAGCGTGAGGGTGAGTTCCTCGAACAGCGGCGCGGCGTGCGCGCCGTAGGAGAACGCGGCGTCGCGCACTTCGATCCGCGGTCCGGTGGCGTGCTCGCGGCGCGGCGCGGGGACGGTCGGCGGGATCAGCAGCAGGTCGAGGGTGACGGCGAGCCGCACGCCGCTCATCCCGAGCCCTTCGACGAGCCCGCCGAGCGCGGGCGTCAGCGACTGGGTGATGTAGGCGAGCGCCCCGATCACGGCGCCCGCCTCGACTCCGTTCCGCAGCAGCCACGGGGTGCCGGCGAGGACGGCCAGCAGCGGCAGCCAGCCGCCGAGCGCCAGCGCCACGGTCCGCACCCCGGTGACGCGTGCCAGTGCCCGTCCCGCGTCGGCCTGTGCCGCGACGATCCCGGCGACCCGCTCGCCGACCTGCTCTTCCGCGCCGCACGCGGTGATGTCGCGCAGCCCGGCCGCGACCTCACCGACGGCGGCGACGCTCCGCTCGTCGGCGGCGAGGAACTCCCGCTGCCGCCGCGCCACCGAGGGCAGCGAAGCCAGGAACACCCCGAGCCCGACGAGGAAGAACGGCAGGACGAGCAGTGCGATCCTGGGCGCGAGCGTCGCCAGCCCGACCACGACGCTCACCACCGTGAACAGGAACGACCGCACCACCGTGATCACTGCCGCGAGCGCGTCCCGCGCCACCTCCACTTGCAGGTTCGCCCGCGCCGCCGCCCCTTCCCCGCCCCAGCCCCCCTCGATCGACTCCCGCACCACGTGGGTCAGCAGCACGTCCCGGAACGGCTCGACGACCCGCGCCACCACCAGGATCACCCGCTGCGCCCCCACCGCCGCGACGACCCACACGAGCCCGAGCACCCCCAGCCACCCCGCCCCGACCCCACCCCGCCCCGCCCC
>NZ_BAAGZI010000617.1:0-2185 GCF_054778695.1 Actinocorallia lasiicapitis | reverse complement strand
GGCGCTGGCCGTCCTGGTGGCGGCCGCGCCGCGGATCCTGCCGCCCGGCACGTTCCGGGCGGCCCCCGGCATCCCCAGCCTGATCGTGACGCGCGGGCTGCTCGGCGCGGCGTTCACCCAGGCCGAGGTGTTCATCCCGCTGCTGCTGACCAGGGAGCGCGGCTACTCCACGGCCGAGGCCGGGATCAGCCTGACGGTCAGCGCGGTCGGCTGGGTCGCCGGTTCGGCGCTGCAGAGCCGCTCGGCGTTCCGGCTGAGCCCCCAAGCGAAGCTCAGGACGGGTGTGACGCTGGTCGCGATCGGGATCACCGCGGCCGTCGCGACGGTCCTGCCCGCCGTCCCGCTGGCGGTGCTGCTGCTGGGCTGGGTGGCCGCCGGGTTCGGGATGGGGCTTTCCTACCCGACCCTGTCGGCGCAGATGCTCGCCCTGTCGGCCCCGCAGGAGCAGGGCGCGAACAGTTCCGCGCTCCAGCTCGGCGACCAGCTCTTCTCGACCGTGGTCCTGGCGCTCGGCGGCGCGCTGTTCGCGACGTGGGTCGCGTCCGACGCGCGGGCGGCGTTCCTGGCGGCGTTCCTCATCGGCGAGGCGCTGATCCTGCTGGCGGCGGTGGTGCTGCCCCGCACGTTCCGGACCCGGCAGGAGACCGTCCGGCCACTCGTCTCGGTGGGCTAATCACCTGCCAGCCGACGCTGCTCCTCCTCGACGATCCGCCGGGCCAGGCCCGGGTCGGACAGGTCGACGGCCTCGGGCGCGGCGTCGGCGAGGTCGCTGCGGCGCGCGTAGGCGTCGAACAGGGATTTCTTCTGGGCGAGGATCCGCAGCATCCGCTCGTCGACCGAGTCGGCGATCAGCAGCCGGTGCACCTGGACGGCCCGCACCTGCCCCATCCGGTGGGCGCGTGCCACGGCCTGGCTCTCCATGGTCGGTTTCACCTGCGGCTCGCAGAGGATCACGACCGAAGCGGCCTGCAGGTTGAGCCCGACCCCGCCCGCCTGGATCTGCGCGAGCAGCACGGCGTGGCCGGGCGCGGCGGCGAACTCGTCGGCGATCTCCTGCCGCCGGGCCGCCGCGACATCGCCCGCGATCGGCCCGAACGCCCCCGGCAGCGCCGCCAGGACGGTGGCCAGGACGTCGCGGAAGAACGAGAACACCACCACCTTGTGGCCGTTCTCCTTCGCCTCCTCGACGATCTCCCGGAGCCGTTCCAGCTTCTCCGAGCTCTCCGGCACCGCGTAGGCGGCCCGGCGCATCGCCATGAAGTTCCCCGCCTCGACGGCCGCCCGGTAGGCCGCCAGATCGGGCCCGCTGAACTCCTCCCACTCATCGACCTGCACCAGATCGGGCAGTTCGGTCAGCACGTCCTCCTGGTTGCGGCGCAGGTAGGCGGGGCCGACGGCGCGACGGAACGCCTGCGCGCCCGCGACCGCGTCCTCGGTGTCGATCCGCAGCCCCGGCTGGAGCATTCCGACGAGGTTCCGGAACTCACCGACCCGGTTCTCCATCGGCGTCCCGGTCAGGAACAGCACCCGTTCGGTGCGCGCCGCCCACGCCGCGACGGCCCGCGCCCTGCGGGTCTCGGGGTTCTTCACATAGTGGGCCTCATCCACGACGAGCATCCCGACCGCGCCGACGGGCAGGGCGTGCAGCCCGTCGATGGTGGTCACGGCCACTCCCCCGGCCTTCGCCCACTCGGTGAGCGCGAGCTCCCGGTCGGGCCCGTGGACCTTGAACGCGCGCAGCGTGCTGCGCGCGGTGATCTCTCTGGTCCAGTTGATGAGGACGCTGGCCGGGCAGGCCACCAGGAAGTGCGTGTACCCCTCGGCCCGCAGATGGGCGAGGGCCGCGACCGCCTGGACGGTCTTGCCGAGTCCCATCTCGTCGCCGAGGATGGTGCGGCGCTGGGCCAGCGCGAACTTGGCCCCGAACTCCTGGTAGCCGCGGAGCGCGACCCGCCGGTGCGCCGGGTCGAGCGGCTGGGCGTTGACCCGCTCGGCGATCTCGTGCGGCAGGAACCCTTCGGTGCGGTCCCGGTCGGGGGCCGCCCCGGCCAGTTCGATGAGCAGCGCGTAGTAGGCGGGCGACTGGAGTTCGAAGTCGATCCACGCGGCCGTCCCGTGGGCGGGCGGCCTGGCCAGGTCGAGGTCGGCGTCGGCGACGAGCAGCGGGGTGTCGCGGTCGGCAGCG
>NZ_BAAGZI010000616.1:0-2190 GCF_054778695.1 Actinocorallia lasiicapitis | reverse complement strand
CGAGCGCGAGCCCGCCCGTGACGGCCCCCGCGCCGACCCAGTCGATCCCGCCGCGCCGCCCGGCCACGCCCGGCAGCAGCACCGGGATCAGCGCCAGGCTCGCCAGCCCGATCGGCACATAGATGAGGAACACCCAGGGCCAGCTCAGCCATTCGGCGATCACCCCGCCGAGGAACACGCCCGCGGTGCCGCCGGCCGGGGCCGCCGCCCCGTAGACGGCCATCGCCTTGGCCAGCTCCTTGGGCCGGGAGCCGAACAGGACCATCAGCAGGGTCATCGAGGCGGGCGCGATGAGCGCGGAGCCCGCGCCCTGCACCACCCGTCCGGCGATCTCCACCGCCGGGGTCCGCGCGGCGGCGGCGAGCACCGATCCGGCGATCAGCACCGCCCAGCCCGCCGCGAAGATCCAGCGCGCCCCGAGCAGGTCGCTCAGCCGGCCGCCGAGCAGCAGCAGCCCGCCGAACGCCACCACGAACCCGTTGAACACCCACTGCAGGCCGCCGGGCGAGAAGCCCAGGTCACGGCCCAGCTCCGGGAGGGCCACCCCGATCACCGACGTGTCCATGATCACCATGAACTGCGCCGCGGCGAGCAGGCCCAGGGCCTGCCAGCGCCGTCCGTCCTTCGACCTCACGATTCCTCCTCCGGTTCCGCTGTCTCCACTGCCTTCTCCTCCACCTGGACGGTCGAGCACTGCTTGATCCGCTCGCCCTGCTCGTCCCGCCCGACCTGGCAGCAACCCATGACGCACCTCCCGTTCCGGATACCCCCCTCGGGTATCTGGAGAGGAAGGTAGCACACCCCCAGGGGGTATCAACGGGTGATCGCTGTGACTCCGGTCACGGTCAAGATCGGGCCCGGAGTCCGTGCCCGGGTGGCAAAGGTCGGCCGGGAGGGTGCTCGGCGTGCTGGTCGGCGGGGAATCGTGGGCTGAGCAGCGCAGGAGGTGCCGTGGGTCGAGCCGTGATGGTGGCCGAGGAGTTGGGGGTGCGGACGCGCCGCGGCTGGGTGTTCGCCGGGGTCGAGCTGGAGGCGGAGGCCGGTCAGCTCATCGCGGTCGGCGGGGCGGGCGGCTCGGGACGGTCGTCGCTGCTGCTGGCCGTCGCCGGGCGGATGCGGCCGTCCATGGGGCGGCTCTGGGTCTGCGACGAGCGGTCGCCGCACCGGATCCGGAACCTCGTCGCGGTCGGGCGGGTCGGCGGCGCGGTCGAACCGGACGAGGAACTGACCGTCCGCGACCACGTGACCGAACGCAGCCTGTACGCCAGGACCGAGAAGGACTCCTTCGGGGCGGCGTGCGAACTGCTCGGCACACGGTTCGAGGCGGGCGAACGCGCCGGAGCCCTCGCCGACGAGCGCCGCACCCTGCTGTCACTGGCGCTCGGACTGATGGAACGCGCCCCGGTCGTCGTCCTGGACGATCTCGACGAGGGCACGCCCGTCGAGGGCCAGCGGCGACTCTGGAAGGCCGCCCGCCGGGCGTCCGACGCCGGCGCCGTGGTGATCGCGACGACCACCGACGCCGACCCGGCCGAGGGCCTGGCCGACACGGTGATCCGGCTGTGATCCGGGCGCTGCGGCTGGCCCGCTACGAGCTCAAACGGTTCCGGACCCCGCTCCAGCGGGCCGGGCTGGTGTTCCTGGCGTCGGTGCCGCTGATGTACGGGGCGATCTACCTCTGGTCGAACTGGGATCCGTTCGGGCGGAGCTCGCAGATCCCGATCGCGGTCGTCAACGAGGACCAGGCGGTGGCCGTCCAGGGGCAGGAGGTGGCGGCGGGCGACGACGTCGTCACCGAGCTCAGGAAGAACCCCGAGCTGGGCTGGCGGTTCGTCGGCGCGGCCCGCGCCCGGCAGGGCCTCAGCGACGGCGACTACTACGCGATCATCACGATCCCCGAGGACTTCTCCGCGAAACTGTCGAGCGGCGCGGGCGGCACCCCCGAGCAGGCGACGATGGCGATCACGCTCGACGACGCCAACAACTTCCTGGTCGGGATCGAGGCGGGCGCGCTCAAGTCCACCCTGGAGCAGAAGATCGGCGCGGCCGCCGACACGGCCTACTTCAAGGCGTCGGGGAAGCTGCTGGAGGAGATGCGCGGCGGGCTCACCAAGGCGGCGGACGGGGCGGGCGAGCTCCAGTCGGGCGCGGGCCGGCTCCAGGACGGCGCGGTCACGCTCGGCCAGGGCA
>NZ_BAAGZI010000615.1:0-2191 GCF_054778695.1 Actinocorallia lasiicapitis | reverse complement strand
GGGGACGGCGGCGGCGACGCCACAGGACGAGGGCCGCGCCGCAGGTCAGGGTGAGGGCGGCGGCCAGCGCGGTCGCCGTCCACAGCGGCCGGAGTGACCGGGCGGGGACGGCGTCGATGTCGCCGGAGCAGACGATGGGGGCGGGCGAGCCGGGAGAGGAGACGCAGGCGGTGGCCGTCACGGCGTCGCCGGTGAGCTCGGCGGGAAGGGTGGCGGTCGCGACCAGCAGGGTCAGCCCCGACGGGCGGACCTTGGTCCGCCAGCGGACCGTGGTGCCGCTGACCTGGCCGCGGCGGCTCGTGGTCACGTCCGAGACCCCTGCGGGGAGCCGCAGCTCGACCGTCGCGGGGAAGTCGGCGGGCTCGGCGCTGTCGACGACCACCCGGTAGGTGAGGGTGTCGCCGGCCTTGGCCGAGCCGCGGGCGTCGTCGACGTTGACGGTCAGCGCCGGAAGGTGCGGACGCGCGTCGGCCGCGCTCGCCGGAGCGAGCACCAGGCCGAGAACGAGGAGGCCGGTCAGGCGGACCATGGTCACCCTTCAATGACGGAGAGTGATGATGATCGCACTCCCGGGCGCGGCGGTCAGCCTGCCGCGCCGATCTTCGGCAGAGAAACGCCCCGCGGGAACGGGTCCCGCGGGGCGCGATGATCTTTAAACGGTCAGATCGCCGGGATCAGACCGCTACATCAGGCCGGTACATCAGGCCGCGACATCAGACTTGGGGGACCGGCCCGACGACCGAGTGGTCGCCGTTCGGGTGGTCCACCACGGTGCACGGCTGGCCGGCCGGGCAGTTCTGCTCGGTGATCCCCGCGACCGGCGCGGCGATCGAGGCGGCGGCCTTGCCGAGCCCGCCGGCCGGGACGGTCTCGCTCGCGGTGAGCGTGATCGTGCCGCCCGCCGCGACGTACAGCAGCGCGTCGGTCAGGCAGCCGTCCGGCAGTTCGGCCGGGCAGGCGCTGCCGTCGGACGCCGCGCACGTCCACTGGGCGGTCTTGTCGAAACCGGCCGGCAGGCTGACGCCCAGCTTCGCGTCCTTGACGTCGGACGGCCCCGCGTTGGTGACCTTCACCGTGTAGGTGACGGTGCCGCCGGGCTGCGGCGCGGCCGTGTCATGGACGATCGACACGTTGAGCTGCGACTGCTTGGCGACCGGGACGACGGGCGCGACCGAGTTGTTCGACAGGTCGCTGTCACCGGCCCCCTCGACGGAACCGGCGGGCAGGAGCTGCTGGCACGTCCACTGGGCGCAGACCTGCGTGGTCAGCACGATCGGCGGCAGGGTCTCCCCGCCGGGCACGACGGCGCCGGTGGTGCAGGTGACCTTCCACTGCTTGACCTCGCAGCTCCAGCCGTCCCCGTTCGCCGAGCTGACCGGCCCACCCTCGGGCACGTCATATACCGCGGTGATCGGACCGCTGGACGGCCCCGCCCCCGGCTTGTCCCCAACCGTCATAACGATCTTGGCAGGCGATCCGGCGACGACGGGCCCGTCAGCCTTGAGATCGACCCAGAGGTCAGGCGCGGTACCCGGCGTTCCACCAGGCGTTCCACCCGGGGTACCACCAGGAGTGTCACCGGGCGTGTCACCAGGCGTTCCACCAGGAGTGTCACCGGGCGTTCCACCAGGAGTGTCACCGGGCGTTCCACCGGGCGTGCCACCAGGAGTGTCACCAGGCGTGCCACCGGGGGTGTCACCGGGAGTCCCACCGGGGGTGTCGCCGGGCGTTCCACCCGGGGTGTCACCGGGGGTGCCGCCCGGGGTGTCGCCGGGTGTTCCGCCGGGGGTGCCGCTGGGGACGACCGGGATGTCGAGGACGGGGGACCAGTTGTTGGCTGGGTTGTCGTCGCCGGGGGTCTTGACCCCGGCGTAGGGGTTGAGGGGGCCGGTCACGCCGGGGGCGGTCGTCAGCTTGACGACGATCGGCGGGAGGCAGGCGCCGGGCTCGGCGATCGTGTCGGTGGTGCAGGTGACGGCCTGGCCGTTGATCTCGCAGGTCCAGCCGTCGCCCGCGGCCTCGGTCGGGGTCTGGCCCGCCGGGATCGTGATCGTCTCGGTGATGGTGCCCGTGGTCGGGCCCGCGGCCGGGTCGTTGTGGACGAAGGCCGTGTAGGTGGTGGTGCCGGGCGAGGTCGCGGGGCCGCTGCCGGTGACGGTCGTCGACAGGTCGGGCCCGGGCACGGCCGCCG
>NZ_BAAGZI010000614.1:0-2208 GCF_054778695.1 Actinocorallia lasiicapitis | reverse complement strand
CGGTGACCTCGGCGACATGAACCCACCGAATCCGGGAATCCAACCGGTCGGATCCCGCGACGACCTACCCGAGACCCCCGCGCCTCCGCGCCATCCGGGCAACCCTGCGACGCCTGCTGGGCATGACGCCGTCCACCCCAGCGTTCCCGAGGCATCCGCGCCTTCGCCCAGCCCGGCTGACGGCATGTCCGCCCAGCCCGCCGAGGCCCCGCCCCTCGCTGATCCGGGCCGCTCCAGGACGCGTGCTGGACGTGAAGCCGTCGGGACCGACCACCCCACTGGTCCCGAGGCCGCGGGTGTCACCGAGCCGGGCCGCCCCGCGACGCGTGCTGGGCGTGACGGCGCTCCGACCGGACCTGAGGTGTCTGCGGCTCCGCCCCAGCCGGATGCCTCTGCGACGCCCGCTATGCGTGACGCTGCTCGTACTGAGCGTCCAGCCTCGTCGGGGTCGTTCGGTGACGAATCTTCGCGGGCCGCTGAGGCCGCGGGCGTTGATGAGTCGGGTCGCGCCGTGGATGCTGCGGCGCGGGAGGCTGGTCGAGCCGGTCGTTCGGATGGGGCTTCGGAGATGCCGTCCGAGGGTGACGGGGGCGGTCGTTTTGTTGGGCCTGCTCCGTTCCGGCCGGTCGGCGGCGCGGGATCGGCTGCGGCTGGCGGACGTCCTGCGGGCGGGTCCCGGGACGATCGTGCGGTGCGGGCGCGTACTGACGCGTCCGCGGCGGGAGGCCGCGCCGGGGCTTCGGCGGCGGATGCCAGGACGAGCGCGCAGGATGGTCGGGTGTCGCGACGGGAGGCGTTGGTGCAGCACGTCGAAGACGCTGGTGTCGCGGCGGTCTCGCCTGCCGCACCCACGGTCCCGGACATTCCGATGGTTCCTCGCGTCCCCGGGTCTTTCGGGTCGACTCGGGCGAAGCCTCAGGAAGGGGACGGGCCGGGCCGGGGCGTCACCGATGCCGGTGGACGGCCGCAGGGCGCTCCCGGCCCGGAGTCCCTGGCGCCGATCGACCTGCAGGTCTGGCCGCCGATCCCCGCAGCCCACCAGGCCACGGCCGGCGTCAGCGCCCCACCGGACACCGTGCCGGACATCCCGATCCAGCAGCCCGCGATCGACCCGACGCACTCGCGGACCTTCGCGCTGCCCGACCTGTCCGAGCTGCAGCGCTCCCACCACGAACCGTCACACCCCGCCGCGCCGGCACCCGCAGCACACAGCGTGAACGATGACACCCGCATCGCGGCGGCCGGGCCCTCGGCCGCACGAAACATCGAGCCGGAGCGTTCCGCCGAAGCGGTCGAGAACGCACAACAGGGCCTCGACCAGGCGACCGCGCCCGCGCCGGACAACGCCACCCCTGTCGCAGCGGCTGGCCCTCCGGCAGCGCGAGCCGCCGAGTCGGCACGTTCCGCCCAGATGGCGCAGAAGAGCACCGCCCAGCCGAATGAGCGTGAGCCCAAAGACACGGACGCGAGCGGCCCTGGCACCGGAGTCACGACAGCAGGGCTCTCGGGAACGCACAGCGAGCGGAGCGACGAGCCGGAGCGTTCCGCCGAAACGGTCGAGCGCGCGCAAGAAGCCTCCACGTCAGATGGCGTGGATGCGCGTGGCGGCGTCGCCAGCGCCGCGACAGCCGTTCCTTCGGGAGCGGACGGCGAGCGAGCCGACGAGCCGGTGGGTTCCGGCGAGGTGGCGCGGAGTGCTGAGGAAGCGGATGTGCGTGGGTTCGATGGGGTGGACGCGCGTGATGAAGCCGCTGTTGTCGGGGCGGCTGCGGATGGTGGGGAGGTCGTGCGGGGGCGGCTTGAGGTGGGAGGAGAAGGAGCGGCCGAGGGCGGGCCGGTCGGTGGTGTGGGGTCGTGGGGGCGGTTCGACGGAGCGGTGGGGGATGCCGGTGACGTCGGGGACGGGCGTGGTGACGGGGTGGCGGATTCGGGTGTCGTGGTCGGGGAGGCTTCGGTGACCCGGGTTGACGTGGAGATGCCGGGGCGGTGGGAACGGCTGCCGGTGGACAGCCAGCGGCCTGCGGCGGGAGTGCCGCAGGACGTGGTGGACGACGGGGCGCGGCGGGGCCTGGCGGAGGACGAAGAGGTCGGTGAAGAGCCGCAGGACTCCGTGGAGGCCGGGGGGGCGCAGGGCGCGGGATGGCGGCCGGAATGGCCGAGTGTGGAGCGGCCCGCTGACGGCGGGTGGGCCAGCGGGAGCGGGGGCGT
>NZ_BAAGZI010000613.1:0-2212 GCF_054778695.1 Actinocorallia lasiicapitis | reverse complement strand
GACGCCGCACGGGCGCTGCGGACCAGGGGCGCGGCCGGGGTCATCCTGCTGCAGTCGCAGGACGAGTCGGGCGCCGCCGTGGTCGAGGCCGCGGCGGCGGAAGCCGAACGGCTGCACGGCGCGGGAGCCCTCGGCGCGAGGGATTATCTGCTGGTGCGGCGGTTCCGGACCCAGCGGATGCTGGTCGAGGGCGACGTCGACGGCCTTGAGGCGGAGCTGGCGCTCGCGCTGGAACTGGACGTCCAGGACGTCGCGGGGGGCCATGCGGAGATCCTCGCGAGGGTCGTGTTCGCGCGGGACGGCGAGGAGGCGGGCGCGGCGCTCCTGGAGCGGGCGATCACGCTGTACGTCGCGGCCGGGCAGCCGTGGCGGGCCGTCCAGCCCTGCGGCTATCTGGCCATGACCGCGCTGGAGGCCGGGGACCCGGTGGCCGCCGAGTCGCACGCGGTACGGGCCCTGGAGTACGGGCGCGGGACGATCGGCGCGGAGGAGGCGGCGCACCTCGCGTCGGCGCGGGTCGAGGCGCTGATGCGGCAACGCGACCGCGAGGAGGATCTGATCACGGCGGCGCTCGACGCGTCGGCGCTCTGGGCGGACCTCCACGAACCGGACACGCTGCACCACACGTTCATCGCGGCCCGCACCTACCAGGCGCTGGGCCGGCACGGCGAGGCGCTCGCGCTGTACGAGCAGGTCGCGGACCGGATCGAGATCCCCTACGAGGGCGTCTCGCTGGCGATGACCCGCCGGAACTACGGCGAAGCCCTCCGCGAGAACCGTGCCTACGCCGAGGCCGCCGAACAGTTCCTGCTGGCGGCGGCGCTCGTCCAGGACGTCCCGGACGCGACGCACCTCCACGCCGAGCTGGCCTGGTCGGCCGCCGACATGCTCGACTACACCGGCTCCCCCGGCGTCACCGAGGCCTACGACAAGGCGGCCGCGCTCTGGTCGTCGCTCGGCCAGCTCACCCCCGAGATCCGCTGCCGCCGCGCCGCGGCCTGGTCCCGCCACTCCTCCTCCGCCGACGACGACCCCGGCGTCCAGGCGATGCGCGGCGTCCTCGCCGACCTGGACCACCTCCCCTCCGACAAGGAGGTCGACGAGCTCCGCGCCGAAACCAGCGCCCAACTCGACCAGATGCTCCGCTGAGCGGTCACCCGAGGGAGCCGTCGTGCCCGTCGCAGGTCAAGGCGGTGGTGAGGTCGAGAGGATGGGCTGTGGCGTGTCAACGACCGCGGCGTGGCCGATCAGCTCGCCGTCCCCCCAGAGCAGGGCGGGTATTCCGCCGAGCGCGTGGTCCCCGTCGGTGTCGAAGACGTCGTCTAGGAAACGGCGCAGGGTGCGGAGCGTGGAGGCGTCCGGCGCGGACGTGTGCGGCGCCTTGAGCTCGGTCATGGCTTCAGGAGATCACGGCGGAGGCCCGCGACGGCCTGGGCCACCGCCCATTCCGGATCGTGGCCGGGGATGCCGAGCATGAGGTCGTTGCCGAGGCCGTCCATCATCCGGCAGGCGCGGGCGGCGACGAAGGCGGGATCGTCGAGTGGGCGGAAGGCGCCCTGGTCGGTGCCGCTAGCGATCAGGTCGGCGAGGGTGGCGTGCCAGAACTCCAGGCCGTCCTTCAGCCTGGCCAGGGATTCCGCGTCGGTGGGTGGGGCGGCCATGACCTGGGTCCACAGCCGCCAGCGGATGTCGTCCTCGGCGTCGGGCAGATAGATCCGGACGTACCGGTCGATCGCCGCCCAGGGCTCGGTGATCCCGGCCAGTTCGGCGCGGCAGCGGGTGATCAGTTCCTGTTCGGACATGAACAGGGTCTCGATGATCACTCTGTCGCGGCGGCCGAAGTAGTAGAGGACGTGCCCGGTCGACATCCCGGCGCGGTCCGCGACGTCCCGCACCCTGACCTTGGCCGCGCCGACCTCCTCGATCGCCAGCAGCGCGGCCCGCAGCACATGGGCGCGCATGTCGGGACGCTCCAGGGTGAGCTTCTTCTTCTCCGGCATTCCCCTATTCTAGAGTAGAGCTCTAACTTTGAGCACCGTTCAAGGAGTGGTCGATGCGGCTGACGCCCACCGAGCAGGACAGGCTGCTGCTGTTCACGGCCGCCGAACTGGCGCGCGCCCGCCGAGCCCGCGGACTGCGGCTGAACGTCCCCGAGGCGACGGCGCTGATCGCCGACACCGTCTGCGAGGCCGCCCGCGACGGGGCGCGGCTG
>NZ_BAAGZI010000612.1:0-2217 GCF_054778695.1 Actinocorallia lasiicapitis | reverse complement strand
CGACCGTGGTCGGGCCCGCCTGGGCGAGCGCGTACTCGGCGAGGCCGCCACAGCCGGCCGGCGGCAGGAAGGCCACCACCCGGTCACCGGCGCCGTACCCGGTGACGCCCTCGCCGAGCGCCACGATCCGGCCCGCCACGTCCATGCCGGGCACGAACGGGAAGGCCACCGGCAGTGCCGCGTCCATGACGCCGGCGAGCAGCATCAGGTCGAGGGGGTTGAGCGCCACGGCCTCCACCCGCACCAGAACCTGCCCCGGCCCGGCGACCGGGACGGGCACTTCTTCGATCCGCACATCTTCCACAGGGCCGTAGCCCGTCGCCACCAGAGCTCTCATGCCGCTCAGCCTCGCCGGGACGACGGCGGACGGGAACCGGCCGTTCGGGCGGTCACACCTAGCCGAAAGGGGGGTCCGACCGGGAAGATCACGGCCTACGGTGGAGCCATGGACGCCCCCGAAGCCCTGCGCTCGGCCCTCGCCGTCTTCCACGCGCCCCTGACGGAGACCCTGGAGACCTTCTCCGGACGGCTCCAGGCCCTGATCCCGCACGCCGCGCTCGCCAACCACACCAGCGACTGCATGGCCGACTCCCTGCACACCCAGGGCGACGTCCGGCTGACCACCCGGATCACGGTCGCCGAACTGGAGGCGCTGCACGGCCGCGCCGTTCCGGGCGAGCCCTGGACCGGCCGGGCGACTCTGGCCGGAGGCGTCCGCGAACTGCTGCTGCTCGCCTCGACGGCCGCGGGCTCCGGCCAGACCCTGCTCGCCGTGGTCCCCGAACGTCCGGTCTCCGCCGAGGAACGCGAACTGGCACAGATCCTGTGGGATCTGGCGACCGTGCATCTCGCGACGCTCGTGTCGCGGCAGGATCCCGACGCGCTGGCGCTGAGCCTGGCCGTCGCGGAGGCCCGCGCCCGGACCGCCGCCGACCAGGCCGAACGGCACACCGCGACCCTCACCGCCCTGCTCGGCGTGCTGCGTTCCCGCTCCCTCGACGACGCCGCGGCCCGCCGTGCCGCCACCGACGCGACCGTCGCGGCGCTGCTGGAGACCGACGCTCCACCGGACGACCTGCCGGAACCGCTGCCCGCGGCCTTCGCACGGCTCCGCGCCGAACTCGAGCCGCTGCTACGCCACAGCGCGCTCGCGATCGAACTGGTCCCGCCCGCCGACCAGGGAAGCCCGCTGCACGGCAGGCTCGCCGAGACGGCCGTGTTCGCCTCCCGCGCGGCGGTCCTGCTCGTCCAGTCGCAGCCGGACGTGCGCCGTGCCCGGCTGGCCTGGCGCACCGACGGGGCCGTGCTGCGGATCGAGCTCCGTGACGACGGCCCCGGGCTGCTGTCTCCCGACGACCCGGCGGTCGTCCGGCTGACGACACGGCTGTCCCTGCTCGGCGGCGCGTTCGAGCTCGATCCGGTGCCGGGCTGGGGCACCGTGCTCGCGGCCGTCCTGCCGCTGGCGCCGCGCGAGCTCCCCGACGCCGCGCCGCTCACCGGCCTCGCCCCGCGGGAATTGCAGGTACTCGGGCATCTGGGACGAGGGCTGCGCAACCGGGAGATCGCACAGCGGATGCAGCTCAGCGAACACACCGTGAAGTTCCATGTGGGCAACCTCTTCACCAAGTTGGGCGTCCGAACTAGGGGGGAGGCCGCGGCCCTGGCGCGCGGAAGCAGTACGATATATCGATGATCTATCGAGATATTCTGGTGGCGGAGATCTACGGGTACCGGCCGCTGTTGATGAACCTGGCCGTGCCCGACGACGCCACCGAAGACGTTCCCGTACTGGTGTGGATCCACGGCGGGGCCTGGCTGGGCGGTTCGCCCGCGCTGCGCGCCCGCTGGCTCGGCGCGACCGATCCGGTCGCCGAGGCGCTCGCGGCCGGGTTCGCGGTCGCCTCCGTCACCTACCGGATGAGCGCGGAGGCCGTGTTCCCCGCGCAGCTCGACGACGTGTCCGCCGCCGTCGAATGGATCCGGAAGAACGCCGCCGAGCACGGGCTCGACGCGTCCCGGATCAGCGTGTGGGGCGAGTCGGCCGGCGGCCACCTCGCCGCGATGCTCGCGCTCACCGACCCCGACATCCGCTCCGGGGTGCTCTGGTACGCGCCCGCCAACCTGCTGACCAAGCAGGAGCACCGGCTGCCCGGCGCGCACCGCCACCCCGACCCGGCGCACACGCCCGAGGCCCTGCTGATCGGCGGCGACGTCGCC
>NZ_BAAGZI010000611.1:0-2217 GCF_054778695.1 Actinocorallia lasiicapitis | reverse complement strand
CTCGCCGTCGAGCCCGTGCCGCGCCGCCCCCGCCTGCACGACCATCACGCTGACGCTGTGGCTGACGATGTCGTGCAGATCGCGGGCCACCCGCGCCCGCTCGTCCTCTACGGCCTGCCGGGCGGCGCTCTCCCGTTCCCGCTCCACCAGCCAGGCGCGCGCGCCCAGCTCGTCACGGCGGCGGCGGCGTTCGCGCAGCGCCCACAGACACGGGACCGCCAGCAGCAGCGGGACGATCCACACGGGCACCATGCCCCCATCATGGCGAAAAGCCGGACACGCGGCCATCGTCCGCCCGGGGGAGGGCCGTACATCCGCCGGATGACGGCCGCCCCGAACTACATCCGGCACCCGACGCGGCCCGGCCGGGCGCGGGCCTACCTTCGCGGCATGGAAACGATGGTTCGGCTCAGCAACGTGCGCAAGGAGTACGGGGAGACCGTCGCGCTCGCCGGCGTCACCCTCGACATCAGGGCCGGCGAGGCGGTCGCGGTGATGGGGCCGTCGGGCTCGGGCAAGTCGACCCTGCTCAACATGGTCGCCGGGCTCGACCGGCCCACCGACGGCGAGGTGGTCGTCAGCGGCGAGGACATCACCGCGCTCGGCGAGACCGCGCTCGCCAAGTACCGGCGGCGCCGGATCGGGATGGTGTTCCAGTTCTTCAACCTGCTCGACGATCTGCCGGTGCTGGAGAACGTCATGCTCGTCGCGCAGCTCCTCGGCACGCACCGCAGGCAGGCGCGGCAGCGGGCGATGGAGCTCCTCGACGAGCTGGGCATCGCCGACCGGCGCAACGCCTACCCCGTCGCCCTGTCGGGCGGTGAGCGCCAGCGGGTGGGCGTGGCGCGCGCCCTGATGAACCGGCCCGCGCTGCTGCTGGCCGACGAGCCGACCGGCGCGCTCGACTCGCGCTCCGGCGAGCAGGTGATGGACCTGCTGCTCGACCTCAACCAGATCGGCCAGACCCTGCTGATCGTCACCCATGACCAGCGGCTCGCCGAACGCTGCGCCGACCGGGTCATCGGTTTCGCCGACGGCAGGGTCGCCTCCGACGAGACGGCGGGCACCCGTTGAGGGCGGTGTGGCGGGCCGCCCGCTTCGCCGTCCGGCGGCGCAGGCTCCAGACCGTCATCCTCGGCGTGGTCCTCATGGTGTCGACCGCGACGGTCGTGCTGGCGCTCGGTCTGCTCGTCACCGTCGACAAGCCCTTCGACCGGGCGTTCTCCCAGGTCAACGGCGCCCATCTGACGGTCGTCTACGACGCCGCCAAGACCGACGCGGCGAAGGCGGGCGCGACTGGAAGCGCGGCGGGCGTCACCGAGGCGGGCGGCCCGTACCCGCTGGCCCAGCTCACGGTCCCCGGCCGGATGTCGGCGGGCCCCGTGCACGCCGAGAAGTCGGAACAGGAGGAGATGCTCTCGCCCTACCCGCCGGGACCGTTCATCGCCGTGGAGCGCCCCGCCGACCAGGGCGGAGTCGACCGGCTGACGCTCACCAGGGGACGGTGGGCGGGCGGCCCCGGCGAGATCGTCATGTCGGCGCGGCTGCTCTCCCATTTCTTCGGGTTCGACCCCCTGACGACCAGGATCACCTTCACCGACGGCCGGACCTACGCCGTCGTCGGCATCGCCAGGAGCATCACCGGAAGCGCCGACGGCTGGGTGGCGCCCGGCACGCTCACCCGCCCGGACGCCTACCAGATGCTCTACCGGCTCGCCGATCCCGGCGCGGCCGCCTCGACCGTCACCGCGGGCCTGCCGGTCGTGTCCGCCCAGGGCTACCAGGTGGCGCGCGACGAGGTCACCCAGGGCGCGAAGGTCATCATCCCGTTCCTCGTCGCGTTCGGTGTGCTCGGCCTGCTCGTCGCCGTGATCATCATCGCCAACGTGGTCAGCGGCGCCGTGGTCTCGGGCTTCCGGCACATCGGGGTGCTCAAGGCGCTCGGCTTCACGCCCGCCCAGGTCACCGGGGTCTATCTGATCATGGTGCTGCTCCCCGGCGGGGTGGGCGGGCTGGCCGGGATCGGGCTGGGCAACGCGCTCGCCGGGACCGTCACCAGCGCGATGGACGACTCTCTCGACCTGCCCGCGGCCAACGGGATCTCGGTGGCCGTCGACCTCGTCGCGATGGTCGCGGTGCTGGCCGTCGTCGCCGTCACGGCGCTGGTGCCGGCGGTGCGCGCCGGCCGGATCCCGACCGTCCTGGCCATCAGCGCGG
>NZ_BAAGZI010000610.1:0-2226 GCF_054778695.1 Actinocorallia lasiicapitis | reverse complement strand
CCCGCGGCACGTCGTCCGGCCGGGCGAGCCGGTCCCGCACCGCTTCCAGCAGGATCCGGAAGGAGCCGACCGCGGCCACCGTGTCCCCGTCGCCGTCCCCGTCGCCCTCCAGGGCCTGGCAGAGCAGGTCCTCGGCCCAGGACACGACGCCGGTCAGCTCGTCCGCGCCGATCTCGGCGCCGTCGCGGTGCCGGGCGAACAGCGCGGTGTGCCCGGCGAAGACCCTCAGGCCTTCGGCGATCTCCGTGTAGGCGGGATCGGTGACGGCGTCCAGGAGGGCCGTCGCCCGGTCGAGCGTCGCGGCGTCGGGCAGGCCCGCACCGGCCGCGAGCCCGCCGGGACGGGGCGCGCCGCCGCGCAGTTCGGCGGGGAGCTCGCCGTTGAGCAGGAGGTAGGCCGACATCACCCGGCAGCGGTCCGGATCGAAGCCTTCGGCGAGGAGTCCGGTCAGTTCGGCGAGCGCCGTTTCGGCGTCCGCGCGCGGCGCCGCATGGCAGAGGAAACCGATGGCGCGCTCCAAAGCGCGGGCCAGACGTTCCGCTTGCTCTTCCGTCCCGGAAAGCAGGATTTCGCCGTCCCTGTCCGGAATCGGCCCCCGTTCGTTCATGCGTGAATCCTTTTCACCTCTGCTCTCGCCCCGTCATCCCATCGCACAGTCCCGGGAATTCCCCCAAATTCCCAGAAACTGCCCGGACCAGTATTCGTGCCAGTAAGGCTCGACGTCCCGGGTAAAGGTGAGATGCATACGGGAAGAGCTTGATTCGTTATGAACTCCGTGGAGTTCGACCAGAATCGGACCGCCCCGGCCCGGGTCGAGGGCGACGAGGCTGAAGCCCGGGTTGTAGCCGAGCAGGCGGCAGGAGAACTCGCCGGGCAGGTCCCAGCCGGCGATCACCCGCAGCCGCTCCAGCCCCACGGCGAGCGCCTCGGGCAGCGGCTGCACGTTGAGTTCGCAGCGCAGCTGCGCCGCCGCGATCCCGACCGCCTCCGTCTGGTCGGGATCGAGGACGACGCAGCGCACCACCGCGTCGGACCGCCGCAGCACCCGCGCCAGCAGCGCGCAGTGCTCTGAACTGAGGAAGTTCTTGCCGGAAGGGGCGAACACCCAGACCTCGCGCGCCTCGGCCAGCAGCGGCGCGATCGGCGCCCTGGCGAACGCGCCGCGGTCGGCGAAGACCGAGCCCGTGCGGTCCGCGCCGTCCGGGACCGTCGCCCGGTACACCAGCAGCCCGATCCCGCCGATCACCGCCGACCACCGCAGGTCCTCCGGCAGCAGATCGCTGAACCCCGACAGCACCGAGACGACCAGAGCGCCCGCGGCCGTGGCGTAGAGCTCCAGATTCCGCCGACGCCGCACATCGTCGGCGATCCTGGCCAGCGCTCCCGGCATCACCCATTCCCCTTCCGACGTCCGCCGATAAGGCGAGACTGCCTTGTGCGACACTTCCCACGAAACTCCAAAAAGTGGACAGATAGTGGACAGGTTGGGTGTCCATTCCGCTGGCCGCCGTAGCGACCGCCCGGGATAATGAAGCCCGCCGACATCGACCCGCCGACATCGAAACGGAGGACAGGGCATGACCGCCGATGCGCTTTATCTGGAGCTCCGGCGGCTGACCCGCGGCCGGGGACTGCGCACCGCCGAACTCGACCGGCTCGCCCCCTGGCTGCCCGGCGACCGCGCACAGGTGACCGAGGCACTGCACCGGGGCGTCGCCGGGCTCCCCGCCGATCTGCGGCTGGTGGCGCTGGCCGTCCTCGGACTGCATCCCGAGACCGAGGAACGCTTCCTCGGGCAGCGGATCTCGTGGCTGTCCGACCGGCTCGACCGGGACGCCAGGACCGTCCGCCGCCGGGTCGACGAGGCGTTCCGGCTGCTGTCGTCCGGTCTCCTCCCGCACGCTCCGGACACCGCGCCGTTCGACCGGCTCCGGCTGCCGTTCCTCGCCGGGACGGTGACGGTCGAGGCCCGCCCGATGGAGCTGCTGACCGGGATCGACGTGCTGGTCTCGCCGGGCAACACTCATCTCGAACAGCCGCAGACCTACAAGTCGTCCACTTCGGCCGCCCTCCGCCGGGCCGCCGCGCACCACGGGCCCGCCGGAGAGATCACCGACGACGTGCTGCAGCGCGGCCTCACCGCCTGGACGGCGGCGCACTCGCGAGTCGGGCTCGAGGTCGCGCCCGGCACCGTGGTGCCGCTGGCCGCGCGGGCGCTGGAGACCC
>NZ_BAAGZI010000609.1:0-2234 GCF_054778695.1 Actinocorallia lasiicapitis | reverse complement strand
CGCCCTTCGACGAGCTGGACGGGGTACGCCGCACCTACCGGCAGGCGGCCGCCGACGTCGCGCTGTGCGCGGCCGCGCTGGCCGCCTCGGGGATCAAGCCGGGCGACCGGGTCGCGGTCCTGTCGACGCCGCGCCCCGAGTTCCTCACCCTGTTCTTCGCGGTGTCGCGGATCGGCGCGGTCTGGATCGGGCTCAACCCGGCGAACACCCCGGCCGAGCTGGGCTCGGTGCTCGCCGACTGCAAGCCGTCGCTGCTGGTCGGGATGGTGCCGCACGAGCTGTCCGCCGACGTCCCCGAGGTCCTCGGCTACACGGCGCTGATCGCGCGCGGCGACGGCGCGCAGGCCGAGCCCGGCGGTTCGCCCGCCGACCCCGGGCTGATCGTCTACACCTCCGGCACCACGGGACGGCCGAAGGGCGTCGTCCTGTCGCACCGGGCGTTCGCCGAGGGCTGCCGGCTCCAGGCGACCAGGATGTTCCACACACCCTGCGTCTCGCTGGCGAACCTGCCGGTCAGCCATGTGGGCGGGGTCATGGACCTGGTCTCGGTGCCGATCGCGATGGGCGGCTCGGTGGCGTTCATGGAGCAGATCGACCCGGCGGCCGTGCCCGGGGTGATCGAACGCGCCGGGGTCACCCTGTGGGGGCAGATCCCGATCCTCTTCCAGCTCGTGCTGTCGACGCCCGCGTGGGCCGCCGCCGACGTCTCGTCGCTGCGGTACGTCGGGTGGGGCGGCGCGTCGATGCCGCGGGAGCTGATCCCGGCGCTGCGCGCGACGGGCGCCCGCCTCGACACCGTCTACGGGCTGACCGAGACCTGCGTTTCGGTCGCCTACAGCGACCCCGACGCCGACGACGAGACTCTGGCCACCACGATCGGCCGGCCCGACCCGCGGCTGGAGCTGCGGATCGTCGGCGAGGACGGCGTTCCCGTCGCGCAGGGCTCCGCCGGGCAGATCGAGCTGCGCAACCCGTGCCTCATGACCGGCTATCTCGATCTGCCGGCGGAGACCGCCGAGGTCTTCACCGCGGACGGGTTCCTGCGCACCGGCGATCTGGGCGTCCAGCGCCCGGACGGGACCGTCACCCTGGTCGGACGGCTCCGGGAGATGTACAAGTCGGGCGCCTACTCGGTGTTCCCGCGCGAGGTGGAGCTGGCGATCGAGACCCATCCGCAGGTCGCCGCGGCGGCCGTGGTGAGCGTCCCCGATCCGGAGCTGCACGAGGCGGGCGTCGCGTTCGTGGTGGCGTCCGCCGAGACGGCCGCCGGTCTCGACGGCTACTGCCGGGACCGCCTCGCCGCGCACAAACTGCCGCGCGTCTTCGTCCCGGTGCCGGGGCTGCCGCTGCTCGCCAACGGGAAGGTCGACAAGGGGGCGCTCCGCGAACGGGCGTTGCACAGCCCCGGCTCGGGGGGCTGAGCCGATGCGCACCGTCGTCTTCACCGGATGCGCGATCATCATCGCGCTCTGGTTCGGCTACAAGGTGCGCTTCCTGCGCGGCCAGTGGGAGAGCCCCCGCCTCTGGACCCTGTCGGCGGCGATCCTGTGCACCGGTCTGACGGTGTACCTGGCGTCGCCCGCGACGGTGCTGGCGGTGGACGGGGCGTCCGGCGTGCCCAATCTGACGACCCTGCTGGTCGCGGCCATCCAGACCATGTCGGGCGCCTGCTACCTGGTGCTGGCGCTGCTGTGGCGCTATCCGGGACGGCAGGCCGCGCCGACCGCCTGGAAGATCATCGCCGGTTGCCTGGTGTGCATCGGCGCCCTGAGCATCCTGTTCGCGCTGTCGTCGGTGCCGGTGGAGCGGACCCAGGACTTCAACACCTACTACGCGACCCAGCCGACCGTCGCGGCGTTCTCGCTGGTCTGGCTGGCGTGGGTGTTCATCGGCCACGCCACCCTCGCCTACTGGTGCTTCACCTGGGCGCGGCTGCCCGCCTACCGGCCCGTCCCGTGGCTGCGGCGCGGGCTGCTGCTGTACGCGGCCTACGGGCTGGACATCGCGGCGTTCCCGCTGGTCGGGATCGCCGCGATCGTCGCGCACTGGTTCGGGGTCGACGCCCTCGACCAGGCCTACAAGACGACCGCCGACCTCATCGCGCCGATCGGGGTGCTGCTGCTGACGGCTGCGCTCGCCGTGCCGAAGCTGGGGCCGAGCCTCACCAGGGCCGCCGACCGGCTGGGCCGGTGGCGGACCTGCCTGCGGCTGGCCGGGATGCACCGGCGGCTGCG
>NZ_BAAGZI010000608.1:0-2234 GCF_054778695.1 Actinocorallia lasiicapitis | reverse complement strand
CCGCCGCGGGGGCCGCCGCGGTGTTGACGGCGGGCTCCTCCTTGACGGCCGGTGCGGTGCCGTCGCCGGTCTCGTGCGCGGTGTGCTCGGCGGTGGTGTCCGCGGGCTTCGTGCCGGTGCCGCCCGCGGTGGCGGGCTCCTTCACGACGTCCGTGACGCTCGCGGGCTGCAGGACGTCGGAGACCAGGTCCGTGGAGAGCGAGCTGATCCGCAGGTTCTTGATCTCGTGGTAGTCGGTGAAGGTGCCGGTCGCGGCGCCGAAACCGAACTTGAAGGTCGGCGGCAGGGCGTCCTGGCCCGGGATGTTCGCGAGGTCGAACCGGTCGATCTCGCGGACCGTCCGCGCGGTGGGCTGCCCCTGGTCGTAGGTGACGTCGACGGTGAGGACGTTCTCGTCCGAGAGCCGGATCCGGACGTGCCGTGCGGCCTTGCCGCGGGACGTCGCGTCGGCGTCGGCCAGCCGGTGGACGCCCTTGCCGTTCTCGCCGGCCGGGTCGCTGGTGAGGTAGCGGTAGCCGCCGGCCTCGTCGCCGCGGACCACGATGTGGTTCGGCTGGTTGGGGCGGGCGGGCTTGTCCTTCGGGAAGTACGCCGAGTTGGAGAAGTTGCCGAACTCGTCGAATCCGATGCCGACGATCGCGCCTTCGAGCTTGCTGTAGCCGAGGCGGCCGCCGTCCTCACCGGCCTTGGTGACGTTCTTCGCGCCGTCGATGAGGAAGAACGAGATGCCGTCTGCGCTGATCGGCCGGTTCCCGGCGGCCGTGGCGACCGTCGGGTTGTACATGTACATGTCGAACTCGATGTCGGTGCCGCTGCCCGACTTGAGCGGGTCCTGGTAGACGGCGTAGGCGGAGCGGTCCTGGGCGGTGTCGGTGAGGCGCAGCGCCCCGTCGGTCTCGGACGCGCCGCCGCAGGCGGGGACGGATCCGGTGGTGGCGGCGCCGCCCGCGGTCAGGCAGGGCTTCCAGCCGGCGCTGCCGCCGACGCTCCAGTCGCCTTTGGCGCTGGCCGAGGCGAAGGCGTCTTCGTATAGGACTTTCCCGGCGAACGCGGGCGTGGGCGTGCCCAGCAGCACGGAGCCTGCGGCGACCGTCGCCAGGGCGGCTCCGCTCGCCAGGAAGCGGCGGAGCCCGCCGCTTGGAGTCGATCGTGTCATCTACCTGTTTCCCCCGAATCGGCGTTGATGATCATGGGGAAACGTAGTGCACAAGTGAAGGAAGATCCATCACCATGAACGATCGACCTAAACGTCGTGAAGGTTTACTTTCTCTTTGAAGTGCTCTCCTGGGATGGGCAAAGGGGCGTGGCGAACCCCGAAAGGCCAGGTCGACGGTGCCTACGCTGCGGATCTCTGCTCTTTCGCATATCCGGAGGCAATGGCGTGACCGACGTAATTGGAGTGGGTTTCGGCCGGACGGGCACGACCTCGCTGAAGGCCGCCCTGGAACAGATCGGCTTCGGGCCCTGCTACCACATGTTCACCGTTCTGAACGAGCCGATGCGGCTCGCCGCGTGGCAGCGGATGCTGCGCGAGGGCCCCGACTGGAGCGAGCTCGACGGCTTCCGCTCCACCCTCGACTGGCCCGCCATGACCTGGTGGCGGGAGCTCGCCGACGCCCACCCCGAAGCCAAGGCGATCCTGACCGTCCGGGATCCGGAGCGCTGGTACGCCAGCGTCGCCAGGACCGTCCTGTGGTCGCTGCAGGAGGAGCCGGGGGAGGCGGACACGGGCTGGTGGCACACCGAGCTGCTGCCCGTCATGCGGGAGCTGATCCTGGAGCGTTCGCTGCTGGGCCGCACCGACCGCGAGGGCCTGCTCGATCTGTTCGACGGCCACATCACCCAGGTCAAAGCCCACATTCCCGCCGACCGGCTGCTGGTCTTCGACGTCGCCGACGGCTGGGAGCCGCTCTGCGCGTTCCTCGACGTCCCCGTCCCTGACGGGCCGTTCCCGCACCTCAACGACGCCGAGGGCTTCCGGGCGCGGCATCTCGAACAGAGGGCGTCGCGATGAGCCTGATGTGCCGGCCCGCTCTCGCCCTGCCCGCCCACCGGGTCGAACTCGACACGCTGGTCCGGCATGTGGAGTCCGCCTACGCGGGGCATCCGCGGCTCGCCGACGCGGTGCGCGGAATGCGCGCGACGTCGGTGGCGACCCGCCACTACTGCCGGCCGATGGCTGAGGTCGTCGCGCCGCCGCCGCTGGAGCGGCGGATCGCCGACCAGAGCGCCTC
>NZ_BAAGZI010000607.1:0-2244 GCF_054778695.1 Actinocorallia lasiicapitis | reverse complement strand
GCAGCGGGACGGGCGCGGCGGGCGTCGGGCGCGGTGCGGGCGCGGCGGGCTCGGGCGCCTGCTCGATGATCACGTGGGCGTTGGTGCCGCTGATCCCGAACGACGACACCCCGGCCCGGCGCGGACGCCCATTCCGCGGCCACTCCCGAGCCTCCGTCAACAGGCTGACGTCGCCCTCGGTCCAGTCCACCTGACGGGTCGGCTCGTCCACGTGCAACGTCTTCGGGAGCACCCCGTGCCGCATCGCCTCGACCATCTTGATGATCCCCGCGACCCCGGCCGCGGCCTGCGTATGCCCGATGTTCGACTTGATCGACCCCAGCCACAGCGGCTGTTCCCGATCCTGACCGTAGGTCGCCAGCAGCGCCTGAGCCTCAATCGGATCACCCAGCGTGGTGCCCGTGCCATGGGCCTCCACCGCGTCCACATCCGAGCTCGACAGCCCGGCGTTGGCCAGGGCCGCCCGGATCACACGCCGCTGGGACGGACCGTTCGGCGCGGTCAGCCCGTTGGAGGCGCCGTCCTGGTTGACCGCGCTGCCCCGCACGATCGCCAGGACGGGATGGCCGAGGCGGCGCGCGTCGGACAGCCGCTCCACCACCAGCGTGCCGACGCCCTCACCCCAGCCCGTGCCGTCGGTGGAGGCCGCGAACGACTTGCAGCGGCCGTCCCTGGCGAGGCCGCGCTGGCGGCTGAACTCGATGAACGTCTCGGGCGTCGCCATCACCGTCACCCCGCCCGCCAGGGCCAGCGAGCACTCCCCGGCACGGAGCGACTGGGCGGCCAGATGCAGGGCGACTAGGGACGACGAGCAGGCCGTGTCCACCGAGATCGCCGGCCCCTCGAAGCCGAGGGCATAGGCGACGCGGCCCGAGACGATGGCGCCCGTGCTGTTGTTGAAGGTGTAGTCGTGGTACATCACCCCGGCGAACACCCCGGTGGGGCTGCCCTTCAGCGACGTCGGATCGATCCCCGCGCGTTCCAGGGCCTCCCACGACGCCTCCAGCAGCAGCCGCTGCTGCGGGTCGATGGTCAGCGCCTCGTTCGGGGAGATCCCGAAGAATCCCGCGTCGAACTCGCCCGCGTCGTAGAGGAAGCCGCCCTGGTCGGTGTAGGTGGTCTCGGCGCGCAGCCCCTCGGGGTCGTGGATGCGCTCCAGGTTCCAGCCCCGGTCGGTGGGGAACGCCGCGATGCCGTCGCCGCCCTCGGCGACCAGCCGCCACAGGTCGTCCGGAGATTGGACGCCGCCCGGGTAGCGGCACGCCATACCGATGATCGCGATCGGCTCGTCCCTGGAGGCGACGGTCGCGACCGGCGCGGTCTCCGCGACACCGGAGCCCAGCAGTTCGTCCCGCAGGAACCGGGCGAGGACGGGCGGGGTCGGATGGTCGAAGACGAGGGTGGCGGGCAGCCGCAGCCCGGTGACCTCGGTGAGGCCGTTGCGGAGTTCCACCGCCGACAGGGAGTCGAAGCCGAGGTCGCGGAACGCCCGGTCCTCGACGGCCCCCGCACCCGAATGGCCGAGGATCTTCGCGGCCAGGCCGCGGACCAGATCGAGCAGCGCTTCCTCACGGTCCTGGACGGGCAGCGCGGTGAGCTGCTCGCGGAACTGGGAGGCGGCGGCCGAACGGGAACCGGCGGAACGTCGGGACGGCCCGCGCACCAGGCCCCGCAGCACGGCCGGGACGTCGGCGGCGTGCTGGCCGCGCAGGTCCAGCCGCATCGGCACGAGCAGCGGATCGGGGTGGGTGAGGGCGGCGTCGAACAGGTCGAGGCCCTGCTCGACGGTGAGCCCGGTGGCGCCGGTGCGGCGCCTGTCCGTGTCGGTGAGGGTGGCGCCCATACCGGTTCCGGTGTCCCACAGGCCCCAGGCGAGGGCCTGTCCGGGGAGGCCGAGCGTGCGGCGGTGGGCGGCGAGCGCGTCGAGGGAGACGTTCGCCGCCGCGTAGGCGCCCTGGCCGGGGGCGCCGACCACACCGGCGGCGGACGAGAACAGGACGAACGCCGACAGATCCATCCCGAGAGTCAGCTCGTGCAGATGCCAGGCGGCGTCGGCCTTAGGACGCAGCACCTTGGCGAGCCGCTCCGGAGTCAGCGACGAGATCACACCGTCGTCCAGCACACCCGCCGCGTGCACCACCGCGCACAGGCGACGGCCTTCGAGCAGCCCGGCGACCGCGTCTCGGTCGGCGACGTCACACGCCGCCACCTCGACCTGCGCGCCCAACCCGGCCAGCTCGGCCA
>NZ_BAAGZI010000606.1:0-2259 GCF_054778695.1 Actinocorallia lasiicapitis | reverse complement strand
GGCCGCGCAGCGCACCGGCGGGAAGCAGGTCGCCCGCGACGAGCGGTGCGGGCCCCAGCCCTGACAGCAGATCGGTGGAGCGGCTGCCCAGGACGGGGTCGGCCGCGAAACCGCCGCGGACCGCCAGATAGGAGCGGAGTCCGCGCGCGGGCACGCCGATCCGCACGTCCGTGCCCGGCGGGACGTACACGGGGGTGTTGGCGGGTTCGGGACGGGCGCCGAGCGTCAGCGGGGCGGGTGCGCCGGTCAGCGCGATCCAGGCGCCCGACCGGAACCGGAATGCCGCGCCGCCGAAGAGCAGTTCGAGGGTCGCGGCCGACGGATCGTTGCCGAGCAGCCGGTTGGCCAGGTCGTGGGAGCGGCGGTCGGCCGCGCCGGAGCCGGGCACCCCCAGATGGGCCAGGCCGGGACGGCCCAGATCCTGGAGCAGGGCGAGGGGGCCGGGGGTCAGCACCTCGATCATGGGATCACGCTATCGGGGCGTCCTTGTGGACGTCGGCGGCCGTCAGGGTGATGAGGTCGGCCGTGGTCGGGTGGGCCAGGGTCGCGGCCCTGACGTCGCGGGACGTGCAGGCCTTCTCGTAGATCGACCGGGCGAAGCGCGCGTTGCCGAGGGTGTCGATGGCGTGCCGGCCGCAGGCCCGCTGGAACAGCAGCGCGAGATCGTCCAGGGCCTCGTCGTCCCAGTGGTCGCCGTTCTCCGCGGCCATCGCGACGGCGATCTCCAGCAGTTCGTCGGGGCCGTAGGCGGGGAACAGGACCCGGGTGTCGAACCGGGAGCCCAGCCCCGGGTTGGCGGAGAGCAGCCGGTCCATGTCGGCGGGGTAGCCCGCCAGCACGATCACCAGCCGGTCCCTGTCGTCCTCGGCACGCTTCAGCAGGGTCTGGACGGCTTCCTGGCCGAACGCGTCGCCGCCGGAGTAGCCGGTGCCGATCAGCCCGTACGCCTCGTCGATGAACAGCACTCCGCCGAGCGCCGAGTCGATGACCTTGTTGGTCTTGATCGCGGTGGCGCCGAGATGGTCGCCGACCAGGTCGACCCGGGACACCTCGATCACCTCGGGCCTGCTGAGCAGCCCGAGCGCCGCGAAGATCCGGCTGAGGACGCGGGCGACGGTCGTCTTGCCGGTGCCGGGCGGCCCGGTGAACACGAAATGCCGCATGGGCGGCTGGGCGGGCAGCCCCTGCGCGGCGCGCAGCCGTCTGACCTGGAGCTGGGCGGTGATCTCGCGGACCTGCCGCTTCACCGGCTCGAGCCCGATCATGGCGTCGAGCTCGGCGAGGGCCTCTTCGAGAGTGGGGGTCTGGGCGTAGCCGCGGTAGCGGGCGGTCAGCTCGTCGTAGGCCTGCTGGACGTCGACGGCGCGGACGGTCAGCAGTTCGGTGGCCGTGGGATGGGCGTGGGTGGACACCACCCGCAGGTCGCGGGCGCGGGACGCGCCTTCGGCGAGGGAGCGGACGAACCGGCCGTTGCCGAGCTGGTCGAGGATGCCGCGCCGGGCCACCTCGGAGAAGCAGGCGATGAGCAGGTCGCCCGCGTCGTCGGCGAGGACGTCGCCGCGCAGCTCGATATGGCGGACGGAGATCTCCAGCAGCTCTTCCGGCCGGTAGCTGGGGAAGGACACCCGTGTGCCGAACCGGGAGGCCAGCCCCGGGTTGGAGTCGAGGAAGTCCTCCATCTCGGTCTCGTAGCCGGCGAGGATGATGACGAGGTTGTCGCGGTCGTCCTCGGCCCGCTTGAGCAGCGCCTGGACGGCCTCGTTGCCGAACCGGTCGGCCTGTCCGTCACCGACGTTGACCAGCGAGTACGCCTCGTCGATGAACAGCACGCCGCCGAGCGCGGAGTCGACCACCTGGTTGGTCTTGAGCGCGGTCGCGCCCAGGTACTCCCCCACCAGGTCGGCGCGGTGCACTTCGACCACATGGTCGGACGGCAGCAGCCGGAACGCGTAGAAGATCTTGGCGAGGGTGCGGGCGACGGTCGTCTTGCCCGTCCCGGACGGCCCCGCGAACACCAGGTGCCGCAACGGCTTCTCGATCGGCACCCCGGCCTCGGCCCGCAGGTGGGCGGCCTCGATCGACGCGGCGATCGACCGGACCTGCCGCTTCACCGGCTCAAGCCCGATCATGTCCTCGAGCTCGGCGAGCGCCTCCTCGACGGTCGGTTCCCGCTCCGGCTTCGGCCGTTCGACGGGCGGCGCGACGGGCTCGGGCTCCGGCTTGACGACGGGCGGCGCGACGGGTGCGGGCCGCGGCGCG
>NZ_BAAGZI010000605.1:0-2280 GCF_054778695.1 Actinocorallia lasiicapitis | reverse complement strand
GCGCGCGGACGTCCGCGCCCGCCGCGGCGAGCCTGGCGCGCAGCTCCGTGTCGCCGAGCAGCCGCTCGATCGCGGCGTGCAGCTCGGCGTCGGTGAAGCGGTAGGTGTCCAGCCGGACGCCGAGCCCGAGCTCGTCGACCCGCTGGGCGTTGTCGTACTGGTCCCAGAAGAGCGGCAGCAGGATCATCGGCTTGCCGAAGTGCAGGCTCTCGGTGGTCGTGTTGTTGCCGCCGTGCGTGATCACCAGATCGACCAGCGGGATCACCTGGGTCTGCGGCACGAACTCCGCGCCCCACATGTTCGGGGCCAGCTCGATCTCCTCGTGCAGCGGCCCCTTGGAGACGATGTAGCGGTGCGGGGTGTCCGCCAGCGCGCCGACGACGCGGCGCATCAGCTCGACGTCGGCGGAGCCCAGCGAGCCGAGGGAGAAGTAGATCAGCGCGCCCTCGCCGCCGCGCAGCGCCTCGGGCAGCTCGAACGCCTCGTCGGTGCCGCGCACGGAGGAGTCCAGCCGGTGCCAGGACGGGCCGAGCTCGCGCGGGTAGTCGGCGATCTCCGGATAGACGTACAGGTTGGCGGCGCCCTCGTGGACGAACTCCAGCTCGGGCAGCGGCGCGGCGCCCTGCGCGACGACCCAGGCGTTGAACTCCGCCCAGATCGCCCGGTGGGTGCGGTCGTACTCGGCGCGGAAGGCGTCCCAGCCGGACCGGTCGGCGATCGGGTAGCCGGAGAACGGCGGCGGCGCCTCGGCGGACTTCACCTCCAGCGGGTTGCAGGAGACGATCCGGACGAACGGCACGCCCGCGGTGGTCAGCGCGGGGAACGCCACCACGTTGTCCTCGACGATGACGTCCGGCCTGACCCGGTCGATGATCGCCTTGAGCTGCGGCTCGCAGTAGCGGGCGCCGGTGATCAGCTCCTCCCAGACCGGCTTGATCCAGGTGTCGAGCTGGTCGAAGGTCGGCTTGCGGAACTCCGGCGCGGTGTCGCGGATGAAGTCCTTCCAGAACTGGCCGGCGTCCTGCTCGACGGCGTCCTGCGCCGGGGGAGCGAGCTCGACCAGGTCCTCCTCGAAGCCGAGCGGGGCGAGCTTGCCCTTCCACGAGGCCTCGGCGGCGAACACCACCCGGTGGCCGCGCCTGCGGAGCACGTCGCCGATGCCCACGCAGTTGTTGGTGGGCCCGTAGGCGCTCTCCGGCATGAACAGGACCGTCAACTGGTCGGCCACGGCGGCTCCCTGGGACGTGCAGAGGATGAACTCTGGGGGGACTGTCTTTTCTGAAGTGAGATTCAAATAGAGTTCGGGCATCCCCGTCAACACCGAGGAGAACCGAGAATGAGCTATGGCCACGCGTAAGAGGAAGACCGAGCGGCGTCAGGACCTCATCGAGGCCGCCCGGCGGGCGATGGTGCAGTACGGAACCGACGGGGTCCATCTGAACCAGGTCGCCGAGGCCGCCGGCCTGACCTCGGGCGCGGTCCTATACCACTACCCCGACCTCAGCGACCTGCTGCTCGAGGCCCATCACGCGGGCATGGAGCGCTTCTACGACCTGCGGATGAAGAAGATCGGCGCGATCGTCGACCCGGTCGAGAAGCTCATCGTCACGATCCGCTCGGGGCTGCCGTCAGGCCCGGACGACGCCGACGTCCGGCTGCTGTGCGAGCTCGGCGGTTCGGCCGGCCGCAACCGGGTCTACGCCACCCTGCTCACCACGCTCTACGACCGCCAGGTCACGATGTACCAGCTGATTCTGGAGACCGGGGCCGCGCTCGGGGTGTTCACCCTGGCCGGCGACTCCCAGACGATCTCCCGCAACCTGGTCGCGCTGGAGGACGCCTACGGCTACCGGATCGTGGCCAGGCACCCGCTGATCGGCCCGGACGAGGCCGCCGAGCTGATCCTCGACTACGCCCGCCAGTCCACCGGGCACCCGCTGCCGACGGCCGTTCCGGCCAAGCCGAAGCCGCGGCGCGCGGCCAAGCCTGCTGGTCCTGCCCAGCCTTAGCGGCCGTCAAACGCGGCACCCCGCAAGGACTCGGTGCGGGAAACTTACACCCCGTACAGTGGCGATCTTATTTGAATGGATCTTCAATTCAGATCCATGAGAAACCACAGCCCCCTGACCGCCCGGCTGCGCGGCATCCTCGCCGCCCACGCCGAGGCCGGACGTACCGGGCGTCCCGTCGAAGAAGTCCTTGGGGAAACCCTCGCGGGCCGTGCGGCGGCGCCCAGCCGCCGCGAGATCCTGCGCGGAGCCGCCGCCGTCGGAGCGGGCG
>NZ_BAAGZI010000604.1:0-2312 GCF_054778695.1 Actinocorallia lasiicapitis | reverse complement strand
CCGCGCAGGCAGCCGCCGCCGGTGCCGCCCGCGCCGTCCCAGCCCCGGTGGTGGGCCAGCACCGAGCGGGCCGGTTCGGGCATCGCCTCGACGACCGCGCGCAGAATCGGGTCCAGCTCGGCGTGCGCCCATGCGAGAATCCGGGCGACCTCCGATATCTCCGGCACAGCGGGCACCGGTGCGCGGCCGTACTCCCCCTCATTGATCACATCCATACGTTCAGCGTGCTGCACGTCGGGCGGGTGCGGCACTGGAGGCGGCCCCGTACTCCCACCCCGAGGATTAACGTGATTCCTCCGGGCGGTGCTTACGGGTCGGGCCCTAATGACGCGGCGGGGCGGCGCCCGGAACCCTCTGGGGCATGACTGACTTCTTCCTGGGCCTCCTCGCCGACCTGCAAGACGAGGGTGAGGCACTCGACCGGACGGTTCGGGACCTGCCGGATCTCCTGTGGGCGCTGCCGACGCCCGCCGAGGGGTGGACGGTCGCCCACCAGATCGCCCATCTGCTGTGGACGGATGAGAAGGCCTACCTGTCGGCGACCGACGCCGACGCCTTCATCGCCGACCTGTCCGCCGTCACCGCACCGGAGTCCTACGTCGATGAGGGGGCGGCACGGGGCGCGCGGCTCGCTCCGGCCGCGCTGCTGCGGCGGTGGCGCGCGGCCCGCAACGACCTGATGCTGGCGCTGGCCGCTCTGCCGCCGGACACGCTCCTGGCCTGGTACGGGCCGCCGATGAAGGCCACCTCGATGGTGACGGCGCGGCTCATGGAGACCTGGGCGCACGGCCAGGACGTCAGGGACGCCCTCGGGGTGAGCCGGCCCCCGTCCCACCGGCTGCGGCATATCGCCCATCTCGGGGTGCGGACGCGGGACCACGCGTTCGTGGTCAACGGGCTGCCCGTCCCGCAGGCGCCGTTCCGGGTGGAGCTGGCCGCGCCGGACGGGTCGGTGTGGGCGTGGGGTCCGCGGGACGCCGCCCAGAACGTCACGGGCCCGGCCGAGGACTTCTGCCTGCTGGTGACCCGCCGCCGCCACCGCGACGACCTCGGGGTGCGGGCCGTCGGAGCGGACGCCGTCCGGTGGCTGGAGATCGCTCAGGCGTTCGCGGGCCCGCCCGGTTCCGGCCGTCCGCCGCTCGGCATCCCGACCGCGCTCTAGGGGGTTCCCCCCTCCTGTCATGCCACCGGCTCGGGCGAGTCTGGCAGGGCAGCGCCGGTCATCGGCCGCTGCGGCGATGGCCGGGAGAACGGGGAACACGGCATGACAGGTGCGGCCTCACTGCTCGACGAGCCGATCAGGACGGCGGCGGCTGCGGAGCTGTCCACTCGCGACATTCCGCTGTTCGGACGCGACCAGGAGCAGCAGTTGCTGCGGCGGCTTCTCCTGCGGCCCCGGGGCCGCAGAGGAGTCATGATCGCCGGCCCGGCGGGGGTCGGGAAGACACGGCTTCTGGAGGAGGCCGTCGCCCAGCTCCCCCGGGACACCAGCATCCGCTATCCGGCGGAGTTCGACGTGTCGTGGGTCAGGCGGCTGTCCGGCCCGGGGCAGCGTCCGGCGGGCCGTCAGGCGCTGGTGATCGACGACGCTCATCTGCTGGACTCCGACCAGTCGGCCGCCGTCCTGGAGCTGGCCAGGCGGGGCGGGACGGTGCTCCTGCTGGCCGCCGACCTCGACCGGGACACGGTGCCCGCCGAGGTGACGGCGCTGTGGAAGGACGACCACGTCGCCCGGATCGATCTTTCGCCCCTGGACGGGGAGGCGATCCGGGAGCTGGCCGAGGCGATGCTCAAAGGCCGCATCTGCGAGGCGACCGCGGCGCAGTTCGCGGCGCTGTGCGAGGGCTACCCGCTCACGCTGCGGGAGCTGCTGCGCTCGTCGGTCCAGATGGGCTGCCTCGTGGACGCCAACGGCCTGTGGACCCTGACCAGGTCACCGGCGGTCGCCGTGACCGGCGCGGGAACCTGCCGCAGGTCGCTGGACGCGCTGTCCGCGGCCGCCCGGGACGTCGCCGAACTCCTCGCGATCACCGGGGGGCTGCCCGCGGCGACCGTGGAGTGCCTGGCCGACACCGCCGACATCGCCGCCGTCGACGCCCGCGGCTTCCTGCGGCTCGACCGGGTCGGCGCGCCGACCCATGGCGACGGGCTGGTCCGCATCTCCCGGACCGTCCTGCAGGACCTGCTCCGGCAGCAGATCTCCCCGCTGCGCCGCCGGAGCCTGCTGCGCCGGCTCGTCCGGACCTTGGAGACGGCCGGCCGCGACCGGCTGGACACGACCCGCTGGCGGCACGCCCTGGGCGATCCGGTCG
>NZ_BAAGZI010000603.1:0-2314 GCF_054778695.1 Actinocorallia lasiicapitis | reverse complement strand
CACCCGCGCCAGCACCTCGTCGGGGACGGGGTCGGCGCGGAACCGCCGGATGTCGCGCCGCGCGCCGACCACCCCGTAGAAGGAGCTCCGGTCGGCGGCCGGAAAAGCCCAGGCCGCGGGGTCCGCGGCCCGCTCCGTCGCCGCCGAGGCGTCCCCGATCAGCGGGACGGGACGGGGATAGGGGTCGTCGTTCAGGCGCGGCACACCCAAGAACATAGCCCGCGTTCGAAACCGGACGAACAGGGCACGGGCCGACCATGGCCGAGCAGAAGCGGACACTTTACGGCGGCGATCCCGATACCGTGGGATACGTGCTCTCCGATGAGATGGCAGTGGAGGTCGTCAAGCTCGGGCTGGTGCGCGAGCGGTCGACCGCCCGCGCCCTCCGCCGGCTGACCGACCTGTCGGCTCGGGTGGTTCCGGGCTGCGCGGGAGCCACCTGCTGCCGGTGGACCCTGGACGGGCGGCTGGATCCCGAGCAGCGGGCCGCCAGCCATCCCGAGCTGGCCGAGCTGACCGATCTCCAGCTCGAGTACGGCGAGGGGCCGCTGCTGGAGGCCGTCCGCACCCGCGCCACGGTCCGCTCCGACGACACCCTCGCCGAGACCCGCTGGCCCCGGCTGAGCGCCGCGATGCTCCGCAGAGGCGTCCGCGCCTTCCACACCTCGATCTACGAGGGCGGCAGGACCGGCATCGGCGGGACGGTCGACGGCGACGCCATCGTCACCCTGACGCTGTTCGCGGTCCGTCCCGGGGTGCTGGATCCGGCCGAGTCCGCGATGGGCGCGCTGCTGGCCGCGATCGGCGGCACGACCGTCGCCAACACCGAGCAGTACGGCGGCGTCCAGCGGACCGTGGTCCAGCTCCAGCAGGCCGTGGAGGCCAGGGCGGTCGTCGACCAGGCCAAGGGGATCTTGATGAACCGGTTCGGCTACGACGCCGACCGGGCCTTCGAGGAGCTGCGGCGGATCTCCCAGACCCGCCATGTGAAACTGACCGTCCTCGCCCGGCGTATCGTTGCCGGGCAGAAGCCCGCTCTCGACTAAGGCCGCCGCTGTATGAGGTCCGCAACGCCGGAACCGCCCGCGCAGGATCCCGATCCGCTCGGATCCGTCCTGCGGGAGATCGCCGACCTCGAGTCCAGGGTCGGTGAGCTGCGGGAGGCCGCGTCCGTCCCCGCCACCGACTTCAAGGCCACTCTCGACGCCGCCCTGATCGAGCTGGATCTGGCCGTCACCTCGCTGCGGCTGCTCGGCGGCGGCCGTGCCGCGGGCGACGCCGCGGGCGCCTCGGACGAGGAGCGCAGGATCCTGCGGACCCTGTTCCAGGCGGCCCCGGTGCCGCTGTTCCTGCTCGACAGGGACGGCGACGTGCGCCGCGTCAACGCCCAGGCCGCCCAGCTCCTCGGCACGTCCTCCGGCTACGCCGCAGGACGCCCGTTCGCGGTGTTCTGCGATCTGAAGACCAGGGCCGCGCTCCGGTCCCGGCTGGCCGCCGTGGTCCGCACGGGGGAGCGGGCCGAGGTCGACGTCAGGTTCCTGTCCGGCAAACGGTCGATCGACGCCTCCGTCACCCTGGTGTCGGCGGGCGGCAAGGACGGCGTCGACCCGCTGATCGTCGCGGCGGCGATGCCCGTGGACGGCCGGCTGCCCGTCTCCGGCCACAGCGAGGAGAGCGACACCGCCGTCGGGGCCGTCCTGCACCGGATGGACGTCCTGGCGATGGCCGCCGAACTGCTGCTGGACGAGCCGCTGTTCAACGAGGCCGTCGCGGTGCGCCGCTGCGCCCGGCTGCTGGCGGGCGAGCTCGCCGACTGGGCGATCGTGGACGTCCACGACGGCGCGGAGCTGCGCCGCCAGGTCGTGTTCGGTCCTGATGTTCTGGCCTCGACCGCCCACCAGGTCGAAGGGCTCGCGCCGGGCCCCCTGGCCAGCGAGGTGCACCGCAGCCGCCAGTCGGCGCTCCAGCCGCACGTGGAGGATCTGGACGTCCTCGGCAGGACCGCCGAAGGGGTCTCGGTCTGCGGGCTGCTCTCCGCGACGTCGGTGCTGTGCGTGCCGATCGAGGACGGCCGCACCAGTCTCGGCGTGATCACCCTGGTCTCGGGCGCGGAATCCGGCTACTTCGATCTGACCGATTTGGGCGTCGTCCAGCGGGTCGCCCGCCATCTCGCCCTGGTGATCCGCGCCTCCCGCCGGTACCGGCGCAGCGCCGAGGTCGCCCAGGCGCTCCAGTCGAGCCTGCTGCCGCGCGGCTCGCCCGTCCCGGACGCGAGGTCTGGAACACCTACGGCCCCACCGAGGCCACGGTCGTG
>NZ_BAAGZI010000602.1:0-2337 GCF_054778695.1 Actinocorallia lasiicapitis | reverse complement strand
AGGGCGACGCCGCCGCCGGTCTCCTCGGCGATCTGCGCGACGATCGACAGGCCGAGCCCGGAACCCGGCAGGCTGCGGGCCGACGGCGACCGCCAGAACCGTTCGAACACGTACGGCAGTTCGTCGGCGGGGATGCCGGGGCCCTGGTCGCGCACCGTCAGCACGCCCCGCTCCAGCCGGATCTCGACGGTGCCGTCGGCGGGGCTGAACTTCACGGCGTTGTCGAGGAGGTTCACGACGGCGCGTTCCAGGGTGTCGGCGTCGCCGCGCACGTACCAGGGGTCGAGCCAGGCGGTCACGGTGAGGCCGGGGCCGCGCAGCCGCGCCCGTTCGACGGCGCGCCGCGCGACCTCGTGCAGCGGCACCTCGGTGATCTCGCGTTTCTTCGCGGCGGGGCTGCCGAGCTGGAGCAGGTCGCCGATCAGCGTGGTCAGCTCGCGCATCTGGAGCTTGACGCTGGTCAGCAGCCGCGCCTTGACGTCGGGCGCCAGCTCCCGGCCGGTCGCCTCGCTCTTCATCAGCAGCTCGATATTGGTCTTCATGCTGGTCAGCGGGGTGCGCAGCTCGTGGCCCGCGTCCGCGATCAGGTTCCGCTGGCGTTCCTGTGATGCGGCCAGCGCCGCCGTCATCGTGTTGAACGACCGGCCGAGCCTGGCGATCTCGTCGGTGCCCTCTTCGGGGATCCGCACCGACAGATCCTCGGTCCTGGCGATGGCCTCGACGGCCTCGGTCAACGCGTCGACCGGTTTGAGGGCGGCGCGGGAGATGACCAGTCCGGCGAAGGCCGCGCCCAGGACGCCCAGCGCCGAGACGGCCAGGAGGACCGCGCCGAGCCTGCCCAGCGGCGTGGTCACCTGGTCGAGCGGGATGCCCGTCATCAGGGTGAGCTCCTGGCCGCCGAGGTAGACCCGCTGGGTGAGGACCCGCAGGTCGGTCCTGGTGCCGTTGACGCCGGTGCCGGTACCGCTGTGCAGCGCACTGGCGCGGGTGCCCTCCGCCACGGCACGGTCCTGGCCGGTGACGGTGATGGTCCCCTGGTCGCGGACGGCGCAGTAGCCGCCGTCGGGGAGCAGGACCTGCATGAACTGGTCGTCGGGCCGCCCGTCCGACGACATCCGCGCCTGCTCGGAGCAGAATCGGACCGAGGCGGCGAGCGGGCCTTCCATCCAACGAAGCAGCGCGCCGGGGCGCGGATCGCCCGGCGGGCCGTGCATGACGCCGGACTTCACCTGGACCTGCTTGTCGAGCTGGGCGTAGAGCTGGTCGCGGACCAGGAACCAGGAGGCGACCGAGCAGGCCGCGACAGCCACGGCGACGGCGATCGCGGTCAGCAGGGCGAGCCGGCCGCGGAGCGGGAGCCGCCTCACGGCGTGCCGCGCAGGGCGTAGCCGACCCCTCGGACGGTGTGGACCAGGCGCGGCATCCCGTCGATCTCGGTCTTGCGGCGCAGGTACATGACGTACACGTCGAGGGAGTTGGAGGCGGGTTCGAAGTCGAAGCCCCACACCGTCTCGAGGATCTGTTCGCGGGTGAGGACCTGGCGCGGGTGGTGGAGGAACATCTCCAGGAGCATGTACTCGGTGCGGGTCAGTTCGAGGCGGCGGCCGTCGCGGGTGACGTCGCGGGTGAGGGTGTTCATCCGGATCCCGGCGAACTCCAGGACCTCCTCCTGGCCGCCGCCGGTCCGCGCGGACAGCGAGCTGCGGCGGAGCAGGGCGCGGATCCGGGCGAGGAGCTCGTCCAGCTCGAACGGCTTGACCAGGTAGTCGTCGGCTCCGGCGTCCAGTCCGGTGACCCTGTCGCCGACCATGTCGCGGGCCGTCAGCATCAGGACGGGCGTGTGGTCGCCCTGGGTACGGAGCCTGCGGCAGGCCGTCAGCCCGTCCATCCGGGGCATGAGCACGTCGAGGACGATCAGGTCGGGCCTGGCCTTCTCGGCCATCCGCAGGGCGTCGACGCCGTCGCCGGCCTCGCTGACCTGGTGGCCTTCGAACTCGAGGCTGGACACCAGGGCCTCCCGCACGGCGGGCTCGTCGTCGACGACGAGGATGTGGGCGCGGGGCTCGTCCGGTGTGCTCATGGCTTTCAAGGTAGTCAGCTCTCCCGCAGGTCACGCCGTCCGGGCCGGTTTCTCACCCGGCTTTCACGGTCTTCTCAGCGAGGGTCCCGACGCCGAGGCCCGCGACGATCAGCAGGCAGGCCAGCGGGACGACGTCGCCCAGCCGCGCGTAGAGGGTCCGGTGGGCCGCGGCCGGCAGGGCGAGCTCGACGATCAGCGCGCCGGAGCGGTCGGTGTCGAGCCAGGCGAGGCGGCGGCCCCTGGCGTCGAAGGCGGCC
>NZ_BAAGZI010000601.1:0-2354 GCF_054778695.1 Actinocorallia lasiicapitis | reverse complement strand
CCGGAAGTTAAGCCCTTCAGCGCCGATGGTACTGCACGGGAGACTGTGTGGGAGAGTAGGACACCGCCGCAATTATTGGTTGAAAGGCCCGAACCTTATGGTTCGGGCCTTTCGCATTTCTGGGGGTTCTCGGCTTGATGATCTTTCGCTGGTTTTGAGTGTGGTGTGTGTGACTGTCGGGGTTGGGTGTTCGGCGTCAGGTGGCCGCCACGTTCCGTCTACCATGTAGAGGTGAAGGAAGAGGAAGGGCGCGGCGACAACCGCGACGGACGCAAGGGTCAGCAGCAGGGTTCGAGCGGTGCGGCGGGAGGCCAAGCCGGTCGAGGTGGTTCGGGCGCTCCGCGGAAGCCGTTCAAGCCGGGCGGTAAGGGCCGCCCGCAGCAGGGTGGTCCGGCTCAGCGTGGCGGCCAGGGCCGCCGCGATGATCGGCCGGCGGGCCGTTTCAACAAGCCGGGGGGCCAGCAGGGCTCCCGTGATGACCGTCAGGGCGGCCAGGGCCGTCCTTACGCGCCGCGCCGCGATTTCGACCAGCGGGGCACCCAGTCGGGTGCTGGCCGCCCGTTCGAGCGCCGTGACAATGCCGGTGGCGGCCGTCCCTTCGAGCGCCGCGACGACAACGGCGGCCGTTCCTTCCAGAACCGTGACGACCGTGGCGGCCGTCCCCCGTTCCAGAAGCGTGACGACCAGGGCGGCCGCTCGTTCGAGCGCCGTGATGACCGTGGTGGCCGTCCTCCCTTCCAGAAGCGTGATGACCAGGGCGGGCGTCCCCCGTTCCAGAAGCGTGACGACAACGGCGGCCGCTCCTTCGAGCGCCGTGACGACCGTGGTGGCCGTCCGCCTTTCCAGAAGCGTGATGACCAGGGCGGGCGTCCCTACCAGAACCGTGACGACCGTGGCGGCCGTCCCTTCCAGGGTCGTGACGACCGTGGCGGGCGCCCTCCGTTCCAGAAGCGTGACGACCAGGGGGGTCGCCCCTTCCAAAACCGCGATGACCGCGGTGGCCGTTCCTTCGAGCGCCGTGACGACTCCGGCGGTCGGCCGTACCAGAACCGTGACGACCGTGGTGGCCGTCCCCCGTTCCAGAAGCGCGATGACCAGGGCGGCCGACCGCCGTTCCAGAAGCGTGACGACAACGGCGGCCGCTCCTTCGAGCGCCGTGACGACTCCGGCGGTCGGCCCTACCAGAACCGCGATGACCGTGGCGGGCGTCCCTACCAGAACCGTGACGACCGTGGCGGCCGTCCGCCGTTCCAGAAGCGTGACGACCAGGGTGGCCGTTCCTTCGAGCGCCGCGATGACCAGGGCGGTCGGCCGTACCAGAAGCGCGACGACCAGGGCGGTCGCCCGTTCGAGCGCCGTGACGACTCCGGCGGTCGGCCGTACCAGAACCGTGACGACCGTGGCGGGCGTCCCTTCCAGGGGCGTGACGACCGTGGTGGCCGTCCGCCGTTCCAGAAGCGTGACGACCAGGGCGGTCGCCCCTTCCAGAAGCGCGATGACCAGGGTGGCCGTCCGCCGTTCCAGAAGCGTGACGACAACGGTGGCCGTTCCTTCGAGCGCCGTGACGACCGTGGTGGTCGCCCGTTCCAGAAGCGGGACGACAACGGCGGCCGACCGTTCGAGCGGCGCGATGACCGAGGTGGGCGTCCCTTCCAGGGGCGTGACGACCGTGGTGGGCGTCCGCCGTTCCAGAAGCGTGACGACCAGGGCGGCCGCCCCTTCCAGAAGCGTGACGACCAGGGTGGTCGGCCATACCAGAACCGGGATGACCGGGGTGGGCGGCCGTTCGAGCGGCGCGACGATCAGGGCGGGCGGCCCTACCAGAACCGTGACGGTGGGCGGCCGCAGGGCCGTGACGACCGGGGCGGTCGGCCGTTCCAGAAGCGGGACGACCAGGGCGGTCGGCCCTACCAGAACCGTGAGGGCGGGCGGCCGCAGGGCGGCCGTGACGGTGGGCGTTCGTTCGAGCGTCGTGACGACCGTGGCGGGCGTCCCGTGCAGGGGCGGGACGAGCGTCCCGCCGACGGCGAGGAGCTGACCGGCGGGTTCGCCGAGCGGCGTCGGGAAGAGCGGGCCGCGCGCGGCGGCTACGGGGCGCGTGAGGACCGCGAACGCGAGCCCGGCCAGACCGGCTACAACGACCCCGAGCTGCCCGAAGACGTGACCGGCGACGAAATGGACCCGGAAGCCCGCGAAGAGCTCAGGACCCTGCCGAAAGACCTGGCGACCCTCGTCGCCAAGCACCTGGTGATGGCGGGCCGGCTCGTCGACGACGACGCCGACCTGGCCTACCGGCACGCCAAGACCGCGCGCCGGCTCGCCAGCCGCGTCGGTGTCGTCCGTGAGGCGTGCGG
>NZ_BAAGZI010000600.1:0-2358 GCF_054778695.1 Actinocorallia lasiicapitis | reverse complement strand
CTCCGGCCCGGGCTCCGAACCGGCCACCGCCTCGGGCGCGTTCGACGCGCGCACGACCGCCGTCAACGCGTCGACGGCGTTCCCGAACAGCGTGCCGACCGGCCCGGTGGCCCGGCTCGCCACCTCGGGCCGCCGCACCCCGACCCGCAGTTCCCGCCGCTCCGTCAGATCCCCGAGCGGACAGATCAGCGATTCCTCGGCGGGCACGCAGGCGGACGGCACCCCGGCCCACTCCCCCGCGGTGCTCAACGTGAGGACCGTTCCCCGCGGCACCCCTCCCAGGGGCTCGACGGCCACCAGATAGCGGACGCCCCCGAATCTGGCCCCCAGCTCCACCACCGACACGCCGACCAGCGCCGCCCGCTGCGGCCGTCCCGCCTCGGCCCGGACGGGCGGGGCGAGAACGCATGGGGCGAGGACGGTCGCGGTCAGGGCGGCGACTGTCGCGGTGAGCAGGACGCCCCTCAAGTGCTACCTCCCCGGTCGGCCCGGACGGCGGCGGCCGGGCGGTGCGGGGGGCTTGAGGGTGATGCCCGCAAGATCGACTCGGCTAACGTCGGCGCGGGGTTTCACAGAGCGAAAGCGAAACTCCGTATGCTGAGGGTGAGAGGGGTGACGGATGAGCGTACGGTCGCTGGAACGGGCCTTCGAGCTGCTGGAACTGCTGGCGGACGCGGGGGGCGAGATGGCCCTGTCGGAGCTGACCGCGGCGTCCGGACTGCCCATGCCGACGATCTACCGGCTGATGCAGACCCTCGTCGGCCGGGGATATGTGCGGCAGGAGCCGTCCAAGCGGTACGTGCTCGGGCCGCGGCTGATCCGGCTGGGCGACGGCGCGTCGCGGCTGCTCGGCACCTGGGCGAAGCCCGTGCTGGCCCGGCTCGTCGACGAGATCGGCGAGACCGCGAACATGGCCGTCCTGGAGGGCGACGAAGTCGTTTATGTCGCGCAGGTGCCGTCGCGGCACTCGATGCGGATGTTCACCGAGGTCGGCCGGCGGGTGCTGCCGCACTGCACGGGCGTCGGCAAGGCGCTGCTCGCCCAGCTCCCCGCCGAGACGGCCCGTGCGATCGTCACCAGGACCGGGATGCCGGCCCGCACCGACCGCACCTTCACCGACCCCGAAGCGCTGATGGCCGAGCTGGCGAAGATCCGCGACCAGGGCTATGCGCTGGACGACGAGGAGCAGGAGCTGGGCGTCCGCTGTGTGGCGGTGCCGTTGCACGCGCCCACCCTGGCCGCGCTCTCGGTGTCGGGGCCGTCCGGCCGGATGACGCCGCAGGCCATCGCCGAGGTGGTGCCGGTGATGCGGGACGTCGCCGACCGGTTCGCGGGCGAGCTCTACGCGGCGAGGACCTCGTAGCGGACCGGGATCACCCCGGAGGAGATCCCGCCGACCGCGCGCATCGCGGCCGTCGAGAGGTCGAGGCAGCGGCCCGGCGAGAACGGGCCGCGGTCGTTGATCCGGACGACCACCGACGCCGCGTTGTTCTTGTTGATCACCCGGACCCGTGCGCCGAACGGCAGGCTGCGGTGGGCGGCCGTCAGCGCGCCCGGGTTGAACGCCTCGCCGCTGGCCGTCGCCTGGCCTTCACCGTAGAACGACGCCTCGCAGGCCCCGCTCGACAGGACCTTCGCCTGCTTGGGGCGGTGGGGCGCGGCCTTCTTGGCCCGCAGCCGCGGCGCGGCCAGGACGGGCGGCGCGGTCTTCGAGGCTGTGGTCTTCGGGGCTGCGATCTTCGAGCTCGCAGGCTCGGGGGCGGTGGTCTCGGGGGCGGGCGGCGCGCTCTCGGGGACGAGGGCGGTGCCGGAGGTCTCGGGGCCGCGGGCCGCCGCCAGGGCCGTCGGAACGACCTTGAACGCGAGGGGGACGGCGAGCACGACGGCGACGATGAGCACGATTCTGCGCACAGAGGATCCCAAAGTAGGGGACAAGGACGGCGCGGGCGCTGGGCGCCGGCGCGGGGGTGCATCTTCAGTTCGCGGCCACACCGATGGGGCCGGGGCGCACAGGTTGCGACATTACGTCTGAATTGCCGGACAGAACCGTTCCGGCAGCCTGTTGTGGGATTTCTCACCCCCGGAACTGACCGGTTGTGACATTAGACGAAGATCGCCGTTACCGTCCGGTTATCGCACAGATCACATCTGGATCACCAACGAAAAAGATCTGCACGGCCGGGACGGCCGTGCAGATCTTCGTGTGGCGGGAGCGGTTACATCGGGAGCTGCGGCAGGGCCGAGGTGGCGCCCGCAGGCAGCGCTCCGGTCAGCCCGGACAGGCCGCCGAGCAGGGCGGCGGGGCTGCTGCCACCGGCCACCGGCAGGACGTCGGGCAGGCCGGGGACGGGCGGCAGC
>NZ_BAAGZI010000599.1:0-2362 GCF_054778695.1 Actinocorallia lasiicapitis | reverse complement strand
GTGCCGGCCGGGCCCACCGGCGGCGCGACACCGGCGCGGGCGGGGGGTGTCGGCCGCTAGGTTGGGGGGCATGTCAGGAATGCTCGACTGGGCGCCCGCCGCCGGACGGACCGAACTGCTCGCACCCAGCGTCGTCGCGGCGCTGGAGTTCGTGCCGGACGCGCAGGCCGCGCCGATCGACCCCACGCTGTCCGACACCGCCGAGTTCTGCGCCCACTACGGTTTCCCGCTCGAGGCCAGCGCCAACTGCGTGGTCGTGGCGGGCAAGCGCAACGGCGAGCTACGCTACGCCGCCTGCCTGATCCTCGCCACCGACCGCGCGGACGTCAACGGAGTGATCCGGCGCGAACTCGACGTCCGTAAGGTGTCGTTCGCCCCGATGGCCGAGGCGACCGAGCTGACCGGCATGGAGTACGGCGGGATCACCCCGATCGGGCTGCCCCCGGAGTGGCCGATCTTCGTGGACGCGGCCGTCGCCGCCGCCCCCGAGGCCGTCATCGGCGCCGGACTGCGCGCCGCCAAACTGCTGGTCTCCGGCAAGGCCCTCGCCTCACTGCCCAACGCCCGCGTCCTCCCCCTGGCACTCGGCTCCTAGCCGCGGCCGACGAAGGACGGCATCGTGGTGGCGAGGACCGTCAGGAACTCGACGTTGGCGTCGAGCGGCAGGGAGCCCATGTAGCGGATCGCCGCGACGACGTGTGTGACGTCCATGACGGGCTCGGCGAGCCGAGAACCGTCGGCCTGGAGCGCTCCGGCGTTGAAGCCGGTGGTCATGTCGGTGGCGGCGTTGCCGATGTCGATCTGGCCGCAGGCGATGCCGTGCCGGCGGCCCTCCAGTGACAGCGCCTTGGTGAGCCCCGTCATGGCGTGTTTGCTGGCCGTGTAGGCGATGGCGTCGGGCCGCGGCGTGTGGGCCGACAGCGAGCCGTTGTTGATGATGCGGCCGCCGCGCGGCTCCTGCTCCTTCATCAGCCGGAACGCCTCACGCGCGCAGAGGAACGCCCCGGTCAGATTGGTGTCGACGACCGAAGTCCACTCGGCGAGCGCGAACTCCTCGACCGGCGCCTGCCTGCCGAACACCCCGGCGTTGTTGACGAGCAGGTCGAGCCGGCCGAACCGCTCCTTGACGGCCGCGAACAGCGCGACGACCGACTCCTCGGACGTCACGTCAGCGGTGACGACCAGGGACTCTCCCCCGGCACGCTCCGCCACCTCATGCAGCGGTTCGGCTCTGCGGCCCGCCAGCACGACCCGGTGGCCGTCCTGGAGCAGCCGCGCGGCGACCGCCGCCCCGATGCCGGAGCCCGCCCCGGTGACCAGCGCGACACCCATCGGCACGCCCCCTCTTCTCGATCACGGGGCATCGTAGCCGCCGGGCGGCCCCGCGGCCTGCCCGAGGGTGGCGGCCAGCAGCTTCGGCACGCTGAGCAGCCACGCCTCGGTGACGAGTTCGGCGACCTCCTGCGGGTCGGCCGCCGGGAGGTCGATGGTGACCCAGGCGAACCGGCCGCTCGCCCAGGACGGCCCGTAGACCGCAGGGTCGGAGCCGATCAGGGCCGCCTGCTCCGCGCGGGTGGCCTTGAGCAGCACGGTGGCCTCCGCCTCGTCCAGGTAGGCGAACCCCTTGTCCCGGGCCCGGAAGCTCGTCATACCGCCGAATCCCGGCCTGCTGACGACCTCGGGCAGCCCCATGATCAGCTTTTCGAACGCGTCCACTTCCATGGATCCGGTCTATCAGGCGGCACCGACATCGCCGTGGTGCCGTCCGATCGGGATGATCAGCGGGGTGCCGCTGACCGGGTCGGGGGCCACCTGGCAGCGCAGGTCGAAGACCTCTTCGACGGTGGCCTCGGTGATGACGTCGGCGGGCGCGCCCGCCGCGACGATCCGGCCCTGCTTCATCGCGACGACGTGGTCGGCGTACCGGCACGCCTGGTTGAGGTCGTGCAGCACCATCACGATGGTGCGGCCCTCGCGCCGGTTCAGATCGGTGACCAGGTCCAGCACGTCGATCTGGTGGGCCAGGTCAAGGTAGGTGGTGGGTTCGTCGAGCAGCAGCACCTCGGTGCCCTGCGCGACGGCCATCGCGATCCAGGCGCGCTGCCGCTGCCCGCCGGACAGCTCGTCCACGGCCCGGTCGGCCAGGTCGGTCAGATCGGTCGCCGCCAGAGCCGCGCGGACGGCGGCCTCATCCGACTTCGACCACTGCCGCCACCAGGTCTGGTGCGGGGACCGGCCCCGGTTGACCAGGTCGAGCACGGTCAGGCCCTCGGGCGCGACCGGGCTCTGCGGCAGGATGCCCAGCCGCTGGGCCAGCTCCCGGCTTGGCGTGGTCTGGAGCGACTTGCCGTCCAGGGTGACG
>NZ_BAAGZI010000598.1:0-2376 GCF_054778695.1 Actinocorallia lasiicapitis | reverse complement strand
GGAGAAATGGGCGGGCCGCGATCCACGCGGCCGGGGCCACCGCGCTGCTCGTCACCCACGACCAGCAGGAAGCGCTGTCGACCGCCGACCTGGTGGCCGTGGTCAGGGCGGGCCGGATCACCCAGTGCGGCACCCCCGAAGAGGTCTACCACCGGCCCGCCGACCCGTGGACGGCCGGTTTCGTCGGCGAGTCGGTGCTGCTGCCCGCGACCGCGACCGACGGCACCGCCACCACGGCGCTCGGCCCGGTGCCGCTCGCCGCCCGCACCGAGCAGGACGCCGGGACGGTCCTGCTCCGGCCCGAGCAGCTCGTCCTGACCGACACGGCCGCCGACGCCCAGGGGACCGTCACCGACGTCAGGTACTACGGCCATGACGCGATGGTCGCCCTGACGGTCGACGGGCTCGACGTCCCCGTGCTGATCCGGGTCACCGGGCCGCTCACCCACCGTCCCGGCGACCGCGCCGGGATCCGTGTCACCGGATCCGCCACCCTCCACCCCTGATCAGAGCCCCTGTCAGCGGTCTGTCAGCGGGATCGGGGGGCGGTGTCAGGGCGGTCGTTCATCGTTCAGGACATGAGCGAACGAAGGAACGGCCTGGCGATCGAGGCCAGCGGGCTGCGGAAGGCTTACGGCGACAAGACGGTGCTGGGCGGGGTCGATCTGACCGTCCCCGCCGGGACGGTCTTCGCGCTGCTGGGCCCGAACGGGGCGGGCAAGACCACCGCCGTGAAGATCCTGTCCACGCTGATCGGGGCGGACGCCGGCTCGGTGCGCGTCGCCGGGCACGACGTGGCGGCCGAGGCCGACGCGGTGCGCGCCGCGATCGGGGTGACCGGGCAGTTCTCCGCGGTCGACAAGCTGCTCACCGCCGAAGAGAACCTGCTGCTGATGGCGGACCTCTGCCATCTCGACCGCGCGGAAGGCGAGCGCAGGGCCGCCGAACTGCTCGGCTCGTTCGACCTCGCCGACGTCGCGGAGAAACTCGCGATGACCTTCTCCGGCGGGATGCTGCGCCGCCTCGACCTGGCCATGACGCTCGTCGGCCGCCCCCGGATCATCTTCCTCGACGAGCCGACCACCGGCCTCGACCCGCGCAGCCGCCGCACCATGTGGCAGATCATCCGCGGGCTCGTCGCGGGCGGCGTCACGATCTTCCTGACCACGCAGTACCTGGAGGAGGCCGACCAGCTCGCCGACCGGATCGCGGTCCTCGACCAGGGCCGGATCGTCGCCGAGGGCACGGCCGGCGAGCTGAAGCGGCTCGTCCCCGGCGGCCACATCAGCCTCCGGTTCACCGACCGCACCGCGCTCGACCGGGCGGCTCGCTCGCTCGGCGACACCGTCCGCGACGACGAAGCCCTCACGTTGCAGGTTCCCGGAGACGGCGACGTCCGCTCGCTGCGCGCCCTGCTCGATCTGCTGGACGCCAAGGCGATCGAGGTCGACGGCCTCACCGTCCACACCCCCGACCTCGACGACGTCTTCCTCGCCCTCACCGGCAAGTAAGGAGAACCCCCATGACCACGACCGCGTTCCGCGACTCCCGCACCATGCTCCGCCGCAACCTCCTGCACGCGCTGCGCTACCCGGGCCTCACCCTCAGCGGAATCCTCGTCCCGCTGATCTTCCTGCTGCTGTTCGTCTACGTCCTCGGCGGCACCCTCGGCGCGGGCATCGGCGCCGGCGACTACATCGACTATCTGACGCCCGGCATCATCATGATGACCGTCGCGTCGGCCGCACCGACCACGGCCGTCGCGGTCTGCTCCGACATGACCGAGGGGATCGTCGCCCGGTTCCGGACGATGGCGATCTCACGGCCGTCGATCCTGGTCGGGCATGTCGTCGGCAGCATGATCCAGACCATGGTGAGCGTGCTGCTGGTGCTGGGCGTCGCGGTGCTGATCGGGTTCCGTTCGTCGGCGGACGCCGGCCGCTGGCTGGCCGCGCTCGGGCTGATCGCGCTGATGTCGTTCGCCGTGACCTGGCTGGCCGTCGCCCTCGGCACGCTCAGCAAGAGCCCGGAGGGCGCCAGCAACATCGTCCTGCCGCTGGCGCTGCTGCCGCTCCTCGGCAGCACGTTCGTGCCGACCGGCTCGATGTCGCCCGCGGTCCGGTTCTTCGCCGAGTACCAGCCGTTCACCCCGATCACCGAGACCATCCGCGGGCTGCTCATGGGCACCCCGATCGGCGCCGACGGCTACGCGGCGGTGGCCTGGTGCCTGGTGATCGCGGCAGCCGGTTTCGTCTGGTCGACCAGGCTGTTCAACCGGCGAGGATGACGTCCGCGAGCTTCCGCACCGTCTCCAGGTCCGCGTCTTCCCCCGCGCGCGCCGCCTCGGCGAAACCCTCGCCGAGCGCGGCGCGCACG
>NZ_BAAGZI010000597.1:0-2388 GCF_054778695.1 Actinocorallia lasiicapitis | reverse complement strand
CGCGGCGGGCGTGCTCGGCACCCGGCCGGTCGAGGGGCTGCCGGTCGTGGTCGTCCCGGACGTGCAGGCGGCGCTCGGCGAGCTCGCCAGGGCCGTCCTGCAGCGCCTGCCGAAGACCACGGTCATCGGGATCACCGGTTCGTCCGGCAAGACCTCCACCAAGGACCTCATCGCCCAGGTGCTGGCCCGGCACGGCGAGACCGTCGCGACCAAGGGGTCGTTCAACAACGAGATCGGCCATCCGCTGACGGCGCTGCGCTCCGAGCCCGGCACCCGCCATCTCGTCCTGGAGATGGGCGCGCGTGGCGTCGGTCACATCTCCTACCTCACCCGGATCTCCCCGCCGGACATCGCGGTGGTCCTGAACGTCGGCACCGCCCATCTGGGCGAGTTCGGCAGCCAGGCCGTCGTGGCGACGGCCAAGGGCGAACTGGTCGAGGCGCTGACCCTGAACGGCGCCGCCGTGCTGAACGCCGACGACCCTCTGGTCAGGACCATGGCCGCCCGGACGGCGGGGAAGATCGTGCTGTTCGGCCGCAGCCCCGACGCGACCGTCCGGGCCGAGGAGGAATGGTTCGACGAGGCGGGCCGCGCCAGGTTCTCGCTGGTCACGCCCGAGGGCGCGCTGCCGGTGACGCTCCGGCTGCACGGCGCCCACCATGTGCTGAACGCGCTGGCGGCCGCCGCGGTGGCACGCGAGACGGGGATGCCGCTGCACGAGATCGCGGCGGCCCTGTCGGACGCGGTGCCGGTCAGCCGGTGGCGGATGGAGGTCACCCGCCGCGACGACGGTGTGACGATCATCAATGACGCTTACAACGCCAACCCCGAGTCGATGCGGGCCGCTCTCGATACTCTCGTCCGGATGTCGGAGGGAAAGCGGGCGTTCGCCGTCCTCGGCCATATGGCGGAACTCGGCACCGCTTCCGTTGCGGAACACGAGAAGATCGGACAACATGCCGCGCGGAGCGGTGTCGTCTGTCTGATCGCGGTCGGGCCGGCCGCCGCGCCTCTACTGGAGGGCGCCGAGCAGGTGGGTTCATGGAACGGAGAGTGCGTGCAGGTGGATGACGTCGGTTCGGCGGCTACCGCGCTGAGGAGCAGGCTCAGGCCGCAGGACGTGGTCCTTCTGAAGGGATCGCGTGTGGCCGGTCTGGAGCGGGTCGCCCGTGCACTGGTCGAGGAGCCGCAAGCGTGAACAACGTCATCATCGCCAGCGGTCTCGCGCTGATCATCGGTCTGCTCGGCACGCCGCTGTGGATCCGCCTGGTGGTCAGGCTCGGCTACGGCCAGATGATCCGCGAGGACGGGGTCAGCACCCACCAGAGCAAGCGCGGCACGCCCACCATGGGCGGCACCGTCATCGTGATCGGTTCGCTGCTCGGCTACGGCGCGGCGCACCTCATCACCTGGACGGTCCCGACGGTCTCCGGCGGTCTGGTCCTGTTCCTCATGACGGGTCTGGGCGTCGTCGGGTTCGTCGACGACTACATCAAGGTCTTCAAGCAGCGTTCGCTGGGCCTGCGCAGCCGCGCCAAGGCGACGGGCATCGTCATCGTCGGCGTGGTGTTCGCGGTGGCGTGCCTGCAGTTCCCGAACAACATGCAGGTCACCCCGGCCGAGCCGAGCCTGTCGTTCCTGCGGGACTTCGGCCCGCCGATCGGCCCGTATCTGTTCGTGCTCTGGGCGCTGATCCTCATCCAGGGCGTGTCGAACGGCGTGAACCTGACCGACGGTCTGGACGGTCTCGCCTCCGGCACCGTCGGCCTGGTGCTGGCCGCGTACGTCATCATCGGCAACTGGCAGTTCCGGCAGGGCTGCGCCGACTCCCTCGCCCAGGCCTGCTACGTGGTGCGCGACCCGCTGGACCTCGCGGTCGTCGCGGCGTCCGTGCTCGGCGCGTGCTTCGGCTTCCTGTGGTGGAACGCCCCGCCCGCGAAGATCTTCATGGGTGACACGGGCTCGCTGGCCCTGGGCGGTGTGCTGGTCGGCCTGGCCATCACCACCCGCACCCAGTTCCTGCTCGCGATCCTCGGCGGCATGATCGTCCTGATCACGATGTCTGTGATCCTCCAGGTGGGGTACTTCAAGATCACCAGCAGGATGGGGACGCCGAAGCGGCTGTTCAAGATGGCGCCGCTCCAGCACCACTTCGAGCTGTCGGGCTGGGCCGAGACCACGATCGTGGTCCGGTTCTGGCTGATCTGCGGTCTGTGCGTCGCGGCCGGTCTCGGCCTGTTCTACCTGGAGTGGGTGCCGAAGTAATGAAGTGCGAAGGCCAGAAGATCGTGGTGGCGGGCCTGGGCGTGTCGGCGAGCCCCGCCGCCCGGCTGCTGGCCGAGCTCGGCGCGCACGTGACCGGCGTCGACGCCCGCACGGACGTCGAGG
>NZ_BAAGZI010000596.1:0-2390 GCF_054778695.1 Actinocorallia lasiicapitis | reverse complement strand
TGGGCAGCCTGCTGGCGTCGGGGTACCGGTCGCGGGCACCGCAGGCCGCCGCGGACGGCATCGGCGCCGCCGCCCGGCTGACCGACCCCGCCCAGCTCCGGCAGGCCGAGGAGGCGTTCCTGCACGGTTCCGATCTGGTCTTCCTCGGCTGCGCCGCCCTGATCGTCCTGACGGCCGCCGTGTCGCTGATCCTCAGCCCGCCGCGGGAAGCTCCGCGTGTTGGAGAATCGGAGCATGAGCACATCCCCGCTTGACCGGCTGCCGTTGCGGGAGCGGAAGAAGCTGAAGACCCGCAGGGCGATCCAGGAACACGCCCTGCGGCTGTTCGCGGAGCACGGCTACGACGCCACCACGGTCGAGCAGATCGCCGAGGCCGCCGAGATCTCGCCGAGCACCTTCTTCCGCTACTTCCCCACCAAGGAGGACGTGGTCGTCACCGACGAGTACGACCCCCTGATGGAGCGGTTCTTCCGGGAGGAGACGGCGGGCCTCGAACCCGTCGCGGGGCTCCGCAAGCTGTTCACCGAGTCGCTGACCCTCATGCTCGCCGACCCAGCCGACAAGGCGCGGCTGCTCGCGCGGGTCAAGCTCAGCGACACCGTGCCCGCGCTGCGCGCCCGCACCTGGGAGCTGCACCAGCAGAGCACCCGGCCCGTCCTGGTCGCGATGCTCGCCGAGCGGCTGGGTCGCGCCCCCGACGATCTGGAGATCCAGCTCTTCGCCGGCATGGTCATCGGCGTGATCTCGACGGTCACCTCGGCCTGGGCCGCAGGCGACGGCCGCGACGACCTCACCGAGCTGTTCGGCCGCGCCTTCGACTTCGCGACGGCCGGCTTCCCGTTCAGCCCGGAGCCGGTCAGCCCAGCGTCTTCGCCAGCGACGCGGCCGCGAACCGGTTCACCCTGACCGCGCCCCGGAAGTTCCGGAGGTACACCTGCTGGATCTTGATCACATCGCCGGTGCGCGGGGCGACCAGCATCTTGTCGCCCCCCAGGAAGATCGCGATATGCGAGATCCGGCCCGGCGCCGACGGGTCGTTCGCCCAGATCAGCAGATCGCCGGGACGCGCCTGGTTGAACGGCAGCCACGGCCCGGTGCGCGCCTGGTCCTCCGCGACGCGCGGCATCGCGATCCCCGCCTGCCGGAACGCCCACTGCACCAGCCCCGAGCAGTCATAGCCGCCCTCGGCGTCCGACTCGCCGCCCCACACATAAGGCATGTTGATCTTGGTGTAGCCCGAGTTGATCGCCCGGCTGATCTCCGGCCCCGACAGCCACGCCCCGCCGCCGCCCCCGCCGAAGTCGAACGCCGGGTTCAGCACCGAGACCGTCGCGGTCTTCTTCGGCAGGGCCTTCTTCAGCTTCTCCTTGAGCGCGTCGAGGTCCTTGCCCTTGGCGGCGACCAGCATGACGTTGTCCTTCGACATGCCGATCCGCTGCGCCGTCGCCTTGGAGACCACCGCGTCCACCCCGCTGACGCCCATCGTCGCGTACGCGCCGACCCTGGCCTGCGACACCCGGCTCGAACCAGTGATCGCGACCTGCTCCCGCAGGTTGACCCCGCCGTCGCTGTGCAGCGTGAACGAGATCGCGACGTCGCCCGAGGCGATGTTCTGCCACAGGTCGTCGCTCTTGGCGGTGCGGTCGGGGGTGAAGTTCCGGAACGTCGAAGGGTCGACGCCGAACACGCCGACCCACTTGTCGCCGAGCTTCGCCTTGTTGCCGTAGACGAGGTCCGCGCCGGTCACGCCCTTGATCTTCTTGACGCGGTCGAGCACCCCGGCCGGCAGCGCCTTCCCGCCCGTCGCGGTGATCATGAACTGGGGTTCGACCTTCCGCCGGAACTTGGCGACGGCCTTGTCGTAGATGACGCCGTTGGACGTCGCGACCAGGCGTTCCTGATCGACCACTGCCGGGCCGTCGGCGACCGTCGCCGGACGTCCTGCGTGCTCGGCGAGCATCGCGACCCCCGTCGACAGCGTGATCGCGATCGCCACCCCGATGCCCAACGGGAGAACGCGACGATCCGGCTTGAACACACCCACCAGCCCCTCAGTAACACGCGCGGAACACGACCTTACCTAGATCCGAAGTTCCCGGGCCAGGTCCGCGGGGGTCGTCACCGGCAATCGGCAGGTGAAGTCGCGGCAGACGTAGGCGGCCGGTGCGCCGCCGACGAGTCCGCGGCCCGCCAGCAGCGGGACGTCGTCGCCCAGCCCGACCGTGACGACCGTACCGGGCGCCACCGACATCAGCGCCGTCCTGTGCAGCTTCTTCGTGCGCTCGTCATCCAGCGGACCGGCGACGGCCACCTCCAGAGGGCCGTGCAGCGCCGCCGCGGCCACCGCCAGGCCCCAGCCCGCGAACCTGGCGTGCCGTCCGGCCAGCGCG
>NZ_BAAGZI010000595.1:0-2397 GCF_054778695.1 Actinocorallia lasiicapitis | reverse complement strand
AGGGCGCCCGCCCAGCGCAGCGCCCGTGCGTGGGCGGCCTCATAGGTGATCGACTCCTCGCCCGCTCTGGCCGCCTCCCCGGTGGGGGAGACGGCCAGTCCCCGCAGGAACCTTTCGTGCAGCGCTCGGCCCGAGGGCTCGGTCATGGTCCCCTCCACAGGTGTGACGGCCGGCGCGTGCGCCGGTCAGGCGGCCGCGCTCCGGCGGCGCGGCCGCATCGCCGTCTCAGGGTTCACGGCGACGATCTCGAAGTTCTCGGTCATGCACGCCACCCGGCCCCAGAGCGCGTCCTGGCCCACGACGTGGACCCGGTCGACGCCCAGTTCGCGCAGGGTCGTGGTCACGGCTGGCCAGCGGACCGTCCGCACGACCGCGTCGAGCAGCAGGGTGCGCACACCGTCCGCGGTCCGGACGAGTGAGCCGTCGTGGTCGGACACGATCGGGATGGCGGGGTCGGCGAAGGTCACGGCGGCGGCCACCTCGGCCGCCAGTTCGTCCCGCAGGCCGGCGAAGGCCGCGGAGTGCATCGGCGGCCGCATCTCGTACAGGGGCAGGCCGCCGGCGGCGCGCAGCCGCGCCCGCAGCGGCTCCACGGTCTCCTGCCGCACCGACAGCATGTGGAAGTCGTGGTCGACGTGGCAGGCGACGTCGTACCAGGCGCCTTCCCCGTCGAGTTCGGCGAGGATCTCCGCCAGCTTCTCCTCGGGGACCCGCGCGAAGGACAGGGTGAGCACGTCGGTGTGCTCGCGGGCGAAGTAGGTCTCGGTCCTGCGGCCCCACGCGGCGGTCATCCGCACGGCGTCGGCGAAGGACAGCGCCCGGGCGTGGACGGCGGCGGGGATGCCGCCGAAGCTCGCGCCCGCGCACGTCCCGGCCGTCACGCCCGACCACTCGGCGAGCGCCACGCAGTTGAGCAGGAACGAGATCCGGGCCGCTTCGGAGTAGGCGGTCTCGCTGTCCTGGTAGCGGTCGGTGAGGGAGTAGCCGAGGACGTCGTCCGCTTCGGCCGTCAGCCGCCGTGCCACCGGATTGAGAAGCATGAACTTCGCGACGTCGGCGAAACGCGCCGGGCCGATGCCGGGAAAGACGATGGCGCCGCGGGTGACGGTTTCCTGGCCCATATTTCCCGACCTTTCTGAGAAATGGCGATATTCACGGCTGGCTGGCCCGTGCAGTCTCGCGTGCGGGCGTCAGGGAATGCAGCCCCTAGCGCCCCCTAACTTGCGGGAAGATCGACTAGGGGTTCTTGTGGGCATTAATTAGGTCATGTTAGACAAACGCCGTTCATTGAATCTGTCGTGATTACGGGGTGCGTCAATGGCCGAGCCGGTTAACATCCTCGATTTCGCCGCACGCCTGGACGGGCTGCCCGCCTCCGGGCGGCGGGCCGCGCTGCTCGACCTGGTCCTCACCGAGGCCACCGCGGTGCTGCGCCGGGCCGACCCGGACGGCACGACGGCCGTCGAGGCCGCCCGGCCCTTCCTCGAAGCCGGACTCGACTCGCTCGGCCTCGTCGCGCTGCACACGCGGCTCACCGCGGCCACGGGGACCGAACTGCCCGTCACGATCGGTTTCGACCACCCGACGCCCGAGGCGCTCGCCCGCCATCTGGGCGAGGTGCTGTTCGGCGCGGACGAGCCGCCCGCCGAACGCCCGTCCCCGATCAGGCCCGCCGTCGACGAGCCGATCGCGATCGTCGGCATCGGCTGCCGCTACCCGGGCGGCGTGCAATCTCCGGACGACCTGTGGCGGCTCCTGGCCGACGGCGCCCACGCCATCTCCGACTTCCCCGACGACCGGGGCTGGGACCTCGAGCGGCTGTTCGGCCCCGACCCGAGCGCGCCCGGCGCGAGCCTCGTCCGCCAGGCCGGGTTCCTCGAGGACGCCGCCGATTTCGACGCCGCGTTCTTCCGGATCAGCCCGAAAGAGGCCCTGGCGATGGACCCGCAGCAGCGGCTGCTGCTGGAGACGGGCTGGGAGGCGCTCGAACGCGCCGGGATCGACCCCGCGACGCTGCGCGGCAGCCGGTCCGGGGTCTTCATCGGCGTCGAACCGCACGAGTACGGGCCGCGGGTGCACGAGGCGCCCGAAGGCATGGACAGCTATGTGATGTCGGGGAACCTGCCGAGCATCGTGTCCGGCCGGGTCGCTTACACGCTGGGGTTGGAAGGTCCCGCGCTGACCGTGGACACCGCCTGCTCCGGTTCGCTGACCGCGCTGCACCTCGCGGTCAGGTCGCTGCGCTCAGGCGAGTGCGATCTGGCGCTGGCGGGCGGGGTCGCGGTTCTGGCGAGCCCCGGCACGTTCGCCGCGTTCAGCACACAGAACGGGCTCGCCGCCGACGGCCGCTGCAAGGCGTTCGCGGCCGCCGCCGACGGCATGGGCTGCTCCGAGGGG
>NZ_BAAGZI010000594.1:0-2402 GCF_054778695.1 Actinocorallia lasiicapitis | reverse complement strand
GCGTCCTCGACGGCGGCCAGGGTGCGGGCGGCGAACCACGGTTCGACGAGCGCGGCCAGCGCCTCGCGGTGCCGGTAGCGGTCGCCGCCCGCGGCGAAGTCGGCGCCGGGCAGGCGTTCCAGCTCTGTGAGCCGGTCCGCGGCGCCCGCCGCGCGCATCAGATCGTCCAGGTGGCGGCGGGTCAGGGTGACGATCATGATCCGGCCGTCGGCGCAGCGGAAGTCGCGGGCGAACCCGCCGTACAGCCCGTTGCCGACCTTCGGCCGGTCCGTCCCGGTCAGTTCGGCCTCGGCCAGGAAACCGAGGTTCCCGGCCGTGGCCAGCGCGACGTCCGACAGCGCGATCCGGATCGAGCGGCCCTGGCCGGTGCGGAGCCGGTGATGATCGGCGGCGAGGATCGCGATCGCCGCGTACAGCCCGCACGCGACGTCCCAGGCGGGCAGCACATGGTTGACCGGCTCCTCCCCCGCGCCCGTGACCAGCGGGAACCCCGTCCCGGCGTTGACGGTGTAGTCGACCGCGGGACGCCCGCCAGGATGCCCCTCGATCGCGACGTGGATCAGTCCGGGCCGGTGCCCGATCAGGTCGTCGTAGGACGGCCAGGCGGCGTTGGTGAGCACCACCCCGGCCTGGGCGGCGAGCCGGGCCACCAGCGCCCGGCCCGCCGCGGACCGCAGATCGACCGTGATCGAGCGTTTGCCCTTGTTCAGGCCCGCCCAGTAGAGGGACGCGCCGTTGTCGTGCAGCGGCCAGCGCCCCACGTCGGCGGCGCCGCCGAGCGGATCCACCCGGATCACCTCGGCCCCGAGCTGGGCCAGGGTCATCCCGCCGAGCGGAGCCGCCACGAACGAGGAGATCTCCAGAACCCGCAACCCGCGCAGCATGGCCACCGGACGCGTCAGCGCTCCGCGACCGCGCCGGCGGCGATGAGCTCCTCGACGTCCGGGAAGCCGAGCTCGGTCAGCACCTCGCGGGAGTGGGCGCCCGCCGTCGAAGGCGGACCGGTGATCGCGCCGAGGGTGCGGGAGAAGCGGGGGGCGGGGGCGGGCTGCGGGGTGCCGTCCACACCGGGCACGAACACGCCGCGGGCGGTGTTGTAGGGGTGGGCGGCGGCCTCGGTGAGGCTCAGCACGGGGGCCACGCACGCGTCAGTCGGCAGGAAGATCTCGGCCCACTCGTCACGGGTCCTGGTCTTGAACCGGGACGCGAACAGCGCGCGGATGTCCTCCCAGTTCGCGAAGTCGAACTGGACCGCCTCCACCGGATCGACCTCCAGCAGCCGCAGGAACTCGGCGTAGAACTGCGCCTCGATCGCCCCGACGGCCATGTGCCCGCCGTCCGCGGTCTCGTACACGTCGTAGAACGGCGCGCCGGTGTCGAGCATGTTGACGCCCCGCTCGTCCTGCCAGGTGCCCGAGGCGAGGAAGGCGTGGATGAAGGTCGACAGATGGGCGGTGCCGTCCACGATCGCGGCGTCCACGACCTGGCCGTGGCCGCTGGTCTTGGCCTCCAGCAGCGCCGCCAGCACCCCGACGACCAGGTACATGCTGCCGCCCGCGAAGTCGCCGACCAGGTTCAGCGGGACCTGCGGCGGGCCGCCCTTGCGGCCGATGGCGTGCAGCACCCCGGTGACGGCGATGTAGCCGATGTCGTGGCCCGCGGTGTGGCTGAGCGGGCCCTCCTGGCCCCAGCCCGTCATCCGGCCGTAGACCAGGCGCTGGTTGCGCTTGAGGCAGTCCTGCGGGCCGAGGCCGAGCCGCTCGGTGACGCCGGGCCGGAACCCCTCGATCAGCACGTCGGCCTGCTCGACCAGGCGGAGCACGACCTCGCGGCCCGCGTCGCTCTTCAGGTCGACGGCCACGGACCGCTTGCTGCGGTTGGTCATGTCCTTGTTGGCGGACGGGCCGACGCCGCCGCGGCCCGGCCGGTCGATCCTGATCACCTCGGCGCCGAGATCGGCCAGCAGCATCGCGGCGAACGGCCCTGGGCCGATTCCCGCCAGCTCGATCACCCGGACTCCGGACAGCGGACCCATGACCCACCCCTTTCAGACGGCAAAGCTCGCAAACGGCTGCGGGGACAGTCTGCCACCTTTCAGTAAGTGCTGACTGACTGGGTCAGCCGACCGAGAGCTTCGGCGTCCTGACGGGCGGCCGCTTCCCCTTCGAGCCCTTCACCAGGTGCAGACCGTCCTTCCGCTTCGCCTTGGCGACCTTCAGCTCCACGCCGTGCGCCGCCGCCGCCAGGTAGTACCAGCGCTTGTTCTCGGCACGCCACCACAGGCCGGTCACCCCGTCGGCGCAGTCGCGGGCCGCGACGCGTCCCGCCTCCCCGATGAGCCAGCCCTGGTGCACGGGGGCGCCGCCGGCGACCGGCACCGTCACGCAGACGAGCCGGGCCGG
>NZ_BAAGZI010000593.1:0-2407 GCF_054778695.1 Actinocorallia lasiicapitis | reverse complement strand
GGGGCGGGCGCCCGGTCGACGGTCAGCCCGCCGGGTCCGAACCGGCAGGCGCCGACCTCCTGCGGCAGCCCTTCCCTGGCGCCGCCTTCGGCCGCGAGGAACAGCGCGGGACGGGCGAGCTCCACGATCGTCAGCAGGCGTTTGTCGGGGGTGTCGGGGCTGACCGGGATGAAGGGCAGCCCCAGGGTCGCGCAGGCCAGCAGGGCCGCGATGGCCGTGCCGCTGGTGTGCGCCTCGACGACGACCCGGTCGCCGACCTCCAGGCCGAGCCGGTCCAGTGCCGCCGCGTAGGCGTCGGTCAGCTCCTGGAGCTCCCGGTAGGTGAGCTGCTGGAGGCCGCCGTCCGGGCCGACCTCGACGACCGCGGCCTTGTCCGGTGTGGTCAGCCCGGCGGCCAGCAGGTAGTCACGGAGGTTGTCGATCGGGCGTGCGGCCCCGGTCACCGGAGCTCGCAGACCGTGGACCACAGCACGCCGGGGGCGGCGAAGTTCTCCGCGTTGAGGGCGTCGTCGACGAACTTGACGGTGTAGACGCGCTCGAGCTGGGAGAGGAGTTCGACCGTCCCCATCGAGTCGAGGCCGAAGTCGCGGAGGCTCAGATCGGCCTCCAGCGCGCCGTCAGGCGGGAGGAACGGCAGATGCCGGCGGAGAATGCTCTCGAACTGTTCATCCCACATCGCTACCTCGGTGTCCTTGGAGTTCCCGCTGACGCCTGCGGATCGTCATCGAGCCAACCTCCGCCGCACGGCCCGCACAACCCCTACTCCGACCCTGCCCACCGCGCTCGCGGGCCGGGTGGGCGGTCAGATCTCCAGCCGCAGCAGGCCCAGGGAGCACAGCTCCTCGATCCACAGCTCCATGGACGCCCGGGTGTAGGCGGGGTCGGTGTCCCAGCTCTCGGCGAGCAGGTCGGCCGCCTGACGGGAGTCGCCGTCGTGCTGGACGAGCGCCACCCACATGGCGGCGGTGGCCGGCGCGCCCGCGTACTCGGCGCCGGTCAGCTCGCAGACCAGCCGCAGGGTCCCGTCGCACCGGAGCGTGACCGCCACCTCGGACCTCAGCCGGACGCGCATCCGACCACGCCCCCACTCGTCGACCTCAAACCGATCGTCACCATGACATCAGTCTGACCATCGGAAAAGATCCCTGCAATGGTGCTGGGGCACCCCCTTAGGGGTGTGCCGAGGACACCCCTAGCGGAAGCCGGAGCGGGGCGGATCACCGGGTGAGGTAGGCGAGGACGGCGAGGACCCGGCGGTTGTCGTCGTCGGAGGCGGGCAGGTCCAGCTTGGTGAAGATGTTGGCGATGTGCTTGGCGACGGCGCGGCCGCTGACCCCCATGCGCCGGGCGATGGCGGCGTTGGAGCGGCCCTCCGCCATGAGCCGCAGCACGCTCCGCTCCCGGGGGATCAGCCGGCCGAGCGGTGCGTCGTGGGCGTTGCCGACGAGCATCCGGGAGATCACCTCCTGGTCCAGGGCGATGCCCCCGGCGGCGACCCTGCGGACCGCGTCGACGAACTGGCCGGACTCCACGATCCGGTCCTTGAGCAGGTAGCCGACCCCGCCCGTGGCGTCCGCGAGGAGCTCCCTGGAGTAGAGCTGCTCCACGTACTGGGAGAGCACCAGCACCGGCAGGCCCGGCACCTGCCGCCGTGCCGCCAGCGCGGCGCGCAGTCCCTCGTCGGTGAAGGACGGGGGCAGCCGCACGTCCACGACGGCGATGTCGGGACGCTTGGCCAGCAGCTCCCGCAGCAGGTCGGGCCCGGTCCCGACAGCCCCGACGATCTCGCAGCCGTGCGCTTCGAGCAGCCGCTCGAGCGCGTATCTCAGGAGGAAGAGGTCCTCGCCGAGGACAACGCGCACGGCAGCTCCATCGTCACGATCGTGGGACCGCCCGCCGGACTGTCCAGGGCGAGGGTGCCGCCGAGGACGCCGAGACGCTCCTCGATACCGGTCAGTCCGGTGCCGCCGGCGAGGGACGCGCCACCGCGCCCGTCGTCGCTGACCGTCATGCGGAGCCGGCCGCCGCCGTGCCGGAGCCGGATCCGGACCTGCCGCGCCCCCGCGTGCTTGGTGGCGTTCGCCAGGGTCTCGGCGACGGCGAAGTAGGCGGCGGCCTCCACCGGCGGGTCCAGCCGGCCGTCCAGCTCCACGATCACCGTGACGGCGAGCGGATTGTCCAGGGCGAGGGCCTGGACGGCCGCGCCCAGCCCGCGGTCGGCGAGCACCGGCGGATGGATGCCGCGGACGAGGTCGCGCAGCTCGCTGAGGGCCGTCGCGGACGCCTGCCGCGCCTCGGTCAGCAGCAGCTTGGCCTTGGCCGGGTCACGTTCGAGGAGCTGCTCGGCGGCGCCGAGATGCATTCCCATCGCGACGAGCCTGGCCTGCGCGCCGTCGTGCAGATCCCG
>NZ_BAAGZI010000592.1:0-2428 GCF_054778695.1 Actinocorallia lasiicapitis | reverse complement strand
CCGCGCGCCGTCGCCGGATCGGTGACCCACCCGGCCTCCGCCCACCGTCCGCCGGGCTCGTACGCCTGCACCATCGCCAGCAGTTCGAGCGCCTCACCGTGCCGCCCCGCCAGCGCGAGGGCGTGCGCCCTGGCCACGACGGTGCCCGCGAACACGGATTCGCCGAGCGCCCACAGCTCAGGCCCGCCCCTGCCCGCGACCATCGCCGCCAGCTCCTGGGCGTCCCGCGACCACGGCGCGATCCCGAGCGCGTTGGCGACATGCTCAGCGGCGTGCCCGACCTCACCGTCGTCCAGCGCGAGCCTGGCCATCGCCAGCTCCCCCTCGGACTCAAGCTGAGGCTCCCCGATTCCCTCGTGCACACCGCCACCTTTCCCCACAATCCCGGAAAAGATTGATATCACCCCTCCGACCCCCCCGTCCGAGCAGGCCACACCCCCCCACCCGCCGCAACCGCCCTCCCCCCCCTTGGCCAGAACGACCCCTCCCTCCCAGAATGTCCCCATGCCCCTACACGGACAGAGAGTGATCATCGCCGCCCTCTTCTCCGCCCGCCAGAAAGACCACGCAGCCGTAATGAACGACCTGGCCGCCAAGATCGAATCATCAGGCGGCCAAGTAGTGGCCCACCTCGTCCAACGCCGCGGCGTCTCCGCCGGCAAACCAGGCCGCCCCCTCCGCGGCGGCCGCTCCACCATGCACCTCCCCTACTCCCGCCACACCCTCCTCACCACAGGAAAAGCACAAGAACTCGCCACCCTCGCCCACCTCCACCACCCCGACCTCATCGTCTTCCACAACCCCCTCACCCCCCACCAACGCAAAGTCCTCACCCACCTCACCACCCACCCCGTAACCGACCACCACACCCTCCCCTGACCATCCCGCCCACTCGCCCAACCAGACCGCGCTCCCCCTCAACATCCCGCCCAGCAACCTGCCGAACCGGCCAGACCGCTCCCCCTGAACGTCCCTCGCAGTAACCTGCCCGCCCGACCGGATCGCGCTCGCCCTCAGCGCCCCGCCCAGCAACCTGCTCGCCCGATCGGAACGCGTGCTTTCTCGGCGTCGTGGGCAGTGGTCTGCCGGAGCGGGTGGGGCGGGGGCGCGCGGGGGCGTGGAGGTGGATCGGTTGGTGGGGACGGGTCAGGGGGTGGTTTCGGTGTGGAAGACGCGCATTCCGCGGGAGGTGTAGTTGGCCAGGGCGTGGGGGTGGTCTGTGGAGGTGGTGCGGAGCCAGATGCGGGAGGCGGGCTTCCAGGTCCAGGCTTGGGTGAGGGCTAGTGTCAGGGCGTGGCCGCCCAGGCCGGTGCCGACCCAAGGCGGGAGTAGGCCGAAGGTGGTGAGCTCGATGTCTCCGACGGCGGGGCCCGGCTGGATGGCGAAGGCGCCTACGGTCGTGGTGTTCTGCTCGATCAGCCAGAAGCGGCGGTCGGGGTGCTGGAGGGCGGCCTCATCCCAGTCGGCGGGGGTGCGGGCCGCGCTGCGCCACTGGTAGGCGCGGCCGATCTCAGCGCAGAGCGAGCGCATCAGCGGTGAGTAGGCCGGCTCCTCGCGCGTGGCCAGGCCCGGTACTGGACGGGCCGGACGGAGCTCTGTCGCCGACCCCATCTCCAGATAGGTGATCGTCTTCGCCATGGCGTTAACCGTACCGATAGACCGAGAGCGGAAAGATCCGGCATTTCATGGCGTTTGCCGGGAAGATACGTGTTCATGGTGAGGCGGCCTCTTTACGATGTGGTGGCGTTGTTCGCGCGGATCGCGGTCGGGGTGGTGTTCGTCGCCCACGGCTGGCAGAAGATCCAGGACGGGCTGACTGCCACCGCAGTGACCTTCGACATGCTCGGCGTCCCCCTGCCGACCGCAGCAGCCACATACGCGGCGTTCGCGGAACTCCTCGGCGGAACGGCACTGATCATCGGTCTCGGGCTGCCCGTGACCGGGCTGCTGCTCTTCCTCGACATGGCCGGCGCGTTCTACTTCGTCAACGCCCAACACGGACTGATCGGCCAGGACGGCTTCGAACTCGTCCTGGTACTCGGCGCTGCCAGCCTCCTGTTCGCCGCAGGCGCGGGCGGACGGCTCACCCTCGACCAGATCATCTTCCAGCCCCGCCGCACCCGCCCCGACACCGACCACCAAGACGACGACACCACCCCATTCCTCCCACCCGAAGAACCCCGCCGCCCCCAACGCGAACTCCCCACCGACATCCCCGTCGCAGGACGCCCCATCCACCTCCCCGAAGACCCCCACTAATCCCAGAAAATGCGAAAGGCCCCGGACCAAATGGTCCAGGGCCTCTCAACTAATAATTGCGGCGGTGTCCTACTCTCCCACACAGTCTCCCGTGCAGTACCATCGGCGCTGAAGGGCTTAACTTCCGGGTTCGGGATGGGACCGGGTGTTTCCCCTACGCAAATACCGC
>NZ_BAAGZI010000591.1:0-2441 GCF_054778695.1 Actinocorallia lasiicapitis | reverse complement strand
CCGTAGGCCGGCCGCTCCGGTTCGGGCTGCGGGTCCATGTGATCGCCAGGGACAGCTCGGCGGAGGCGTGGGCGGAGGCCGACCGGCTGCTCGCGGGGATGGACCCGGCCCGGATCGCGGCCGCGCAGCAGCGGTTCGCCCGCTACGACTCCGTCGCGCAGTCCCGGATGGTCGCCCTCCACTCCGGCGGGGCCCGCGACGGCGGCGGGACGCGTGAACTGGAGATCTCACCCGGTCTGTGGGCGGGGGTCGGGCTGGTCCGCGAAGGGGCCGGGACGGCGCTGGTCGGCTCCTACGAGGAGGTCGCCGAACTGCTGCGCGGCTACGCCGCCGTCGGCATCGACGAGTTCATCCTGTCGGGCTGGCCGCATCTGGAAGAGGCCTACCGGATCGGCGAGTACGTGCTGCCGCGCCTCACGCCCGTGGCCGTCTGACCCGAATCCGATCGGCGCGAAAGGCCGCCCGGACACCTCCGGGCGGCCTTTCGCGCCGTTACTGCTCTTCGCTGCGCTTGCGCCAGCGCTCTTCGAGCCGGCCCATGAGGCCACCGCCCGAGGAGGACTGACGGCCCTTGCCGCGGGCCGGACGGGCGGAGCGCGGGTCGGGCTCGACGCCGACACCGGTCATCCGCTTCCAGCTCGTGATCGCCCAGAACGCGCTCGCGACCATGAGCAGGAAGCCCGCGACGCTCACACCGACCGTCACGGCGCCCTTGTTCAGGACGAGACCCGTCATGAGGACGCCGATCCCCAGGACCAGCCCGAGGGCCGCCTTGGTGATCTGGCGCTTGTAATGCGTCTGCGGATTCGTGGTCCGGACGGCATGCGCGAACTTCGGGTCCTCCGCGTAAAGCGCATGCTCGATCTGGTCGAGCAGACGTTGCTCGTGCTCAGAGAGCGGCACGGTGCCTCCCAACGACTGCCCCGTTGTTCCGCTGCCGGACGGGGACCTGGCTATCGGTGTTATGCCCAGAATACGAGTCAGGACGACCGGAGTGAAGAAAACGTTGCCCTCGGAAGTATCGGCGGTTCATCCCGCGCTCCCCTCCCGTTCCTCACGTGTCCGTTGTGCCACCCCTGCCCCGCCTTTCGCCACTGTCTCCGCCCGCCGGTCTGAGCAGGGCCGCCGGGCGGATCGCCCCGCGGCCGAACCTGCGTGCGGCTTCGTCCATCGCCTGTTCCGCCTCTCGCCAGCCGTTCTCCTGGGAATCCAGGGAAAGCTGCCGAGGAGCGTCGGCGGAGTCCACGAGATTCTCCACGCGGACACCGACCAACCGGAGTGGTACCCCCTTCAGACCGGACACCTCATAGAGTTCGCACGCTGTGACATAGATCACACGAGAAAGGTCGGTCGCTTCGCCGAGGGTCCGCGACCGGGTGATCGTCGTGAAATCCGCCTTACGTAGCTTGACGCTCACCGTCCGGCCGATGTTCCCACTCGATCTCAGTCTCTGTCCGACTTTCTCCGCCAACCGCAGCAGTTCCCTGCCGATGACCTCGGGTGCGGCGATATCGGTCGCGAAGGTCTCCTCCGCGCCGATGCTCTTGTCGGGACCGTTCGGGGTGACCGCGCGCGGGTCGCGGCCCCAGGCCAGCTCGTGCAGATGCTCACCCGAGGCGTTGCCGATCTTCGCCTTCAGGGTGGGCAGGGGCACCCTGGCGAGCTCGCCGACGGTCCGCAGGCCGAGTCTGGCCAGCGACTGCTCGGTCTTCTCCCCCACCCCCCACAGGGCGGCGATCGGCAGCGGGTGCAGGAACTCCAGCACGCCGTCCGCGGGGACGACCATCAGGCCGTCGGGCTTGCAGCGGGTGGAGGCCAGCTTGGCGATGAACTTGGTCGAGGCGACCCCGACCGAGCAGGTGACGCCCAGCTCCCGCTCGACCCGCTCCCTGATGCCCACGGCGATCCGCGAGGGCCGTCCCAGCAGCTTGACCGCCCCGGCGACGCCCAGGAACGCCTCGTCGAGCGCCAGGGGCTCCACCAGCGGCGTGACGTCCCGGAAGATCGCCATGACCTTCCGGGAGACCGCCGAGTACTTCTCGTGCCGCGGCGGCAGCACCACCGCCTGCGGGCACATCCGGCGGGCGCGGCTCATCGGCATCGCCGAATGGACCCCGAACCGGCGCGCCTCGTAGGAGGCGGCCGAGACCACCGAGCGGTCGCCGAGACCGCCCACCAGGACCGGCCTGCCGCGCAGCTCGGGACGTTCCAGCAGCTCGACGCTCACGAAGAACGCGTCCATGTCGACGTGCAGGACATGGCAGCCGGTGTCGTCGGCCAGCGGGCCGCGCTGGGGGCCCGGCCGGTGGAGCTGCTGCTTGCGGGACATCAGACCGGCCGGCGCGCCGCGAGATGAAGCTGGGTGGCCAGCTCGCGCAGGACCGGATGGCCCGCGGCCAGGGAGTCCAGGGCGCGCAGCGCCTCGGCCGCCTGCGGATCGG
>NZ_BAAGZI010000590.1:0-2446 GCF_054778695.1 Actinocorallia lasiicapitis | reverse complement strand
CCGCCTCGGCCTCCTCGTCGCCGAGCAGGTCGAGCCGGGCCAGCAGCAGTTCGGGTGTGCGGGCGATCGCGGTGAACGCCCGTTCCAGCCGGCGGCCGATGCGCGCGGCGCGCTCCGCCGAGAACAGGTCGGGGCGGTAGTCGAGGCGGATCAGCAGCCGGTCGCCGGGGATCGCGGCCAGCGCGATCGGGTAGTGGGTGGCGTCGTAGCCGCCCGCGCCCCTGACCTTCAGCCCGTCGAGGTCGGTGGCCTCGGCGGCCGGGTCGTAGGGGTAGTTCTCCAGCACCGTGAGGGTGTCGAACAGGGCGCCCGCGGGGGTGAGTCGCTGGATGTCGGCGATCGCGAGATGGTGGTGCGGCATCAGCTCGGTCTGCTCGGCCTGCAGCCGCTTCAGGGCGTCGCGGACGGTCGTGCCGGGCCGCGCGGCGACCCGGACGGGCAGCGTGTTGATGAACAGGCCGACCATCTCCCCCACCCCGGGCAGCTCGGGCGGGCGGCCGGAGACCACACCGCCGAACACCACGTCGGTGCGGCCGGTCTCACAGCCCAGCACCAGACCCCAGGCGAGCTGGAGGACCGTGTTGAGGGTGACGCCCTCGGCGCGGGCCCGGGCCGTCAGGGCGGCCGTGGTCTCGGGGTCGAGACGCAGGTCGAGCTTGGCGGGCGCGACGGCGGGGCCGTCGGCCTGCGGGCTGATCAGGGTGGCGTCCTCGACACCGTCCAGGGCCTTCGCCCAGGCTGCGACGGCCGCGTCCCGGTCCTGGCGGGCGACCCAGGCCAGGTAGTTCTTGTACGGGGTGACACGCGGCAGGACCGCCTCGTCGCCCTCGCTCAGGTAGAGCGCGAACAGCTCGGTGTTGAGGACGGGCGTCGACCAGCCGTCCAGCAGCAGGTGGTGGTTGGTGCAGATCAGTTTGTGGTGGTCGGCGGCCAGCCGGACCAGGGCGTAGCGGATCAGCGGCGGCTTGGTGAGGTCCCAGCGGACGTTCTTCTCCCGCTCGACGATCTCGGCCAGGCCGTCGGGACGCCCGGTGAGGTCGTGCTCCTCCCACGGCAGCCTGACCTCGCGGTGCACTACCTGGACCGGGTCGCCCTGCTTGCGCTGGCGGAACGAGGCCCGCAGGTTCGCGTGACGGCGCAGCACCGCCTCGGCGGCGGCCTTCAACCGGGGCGCGTCGAGCGGTCCGGTCAGATCGAGGACGAGCTGCGCGGAGTAGACGTCGGAGTCGCCGTCGTACAGCGCGTGGAAGAACAGGCCCTGCTGGAGGGGGGCCAGCGGCAGCACGTCCTCGAGGTTCGAGGGCTTCTTGCGGGGTGTGCTCACAGGTCGTCCCACTCTTCGAGTTCCGCGGCGAGGTCGTCGAGTTCGTCCTGGCTCATCGCGACGAGACCGATGTCGGACGGGGTGAAGCCGCCCGCGCCGTCGCCGTCCGCGTGCCTGACCAGCCCGGTGAGGGCGGCGAACCACAGGTCGGCGAGCCGGCGGACGTCGGCTTCGGCCAGCAGGCCGCCCGCCCACGACCAGGTCGCCGACAGCAGCGGCCCGGACTCGGTGTCCCTGGTGTGCGCGTTGACCTCCAGGACGTGCGGCAGCCCCAGACCGGGGTCGTGGCCGCCGCCGAGCGCCTCGGCCAGCTCCTCCGACGCCGGTGACCAGTCGCCTTCCTGGGGCGCGGCGACCCGGCCCAGGTAGTTGAACGCGATCTGCGGCGCCACGTCGGGCAGGCCGGGGCCGAGATGCCGGAGCAGGCCGTGCCCGATGCCGTTGTCGGGCACCTCGCGCAACTGCTCCTTCACCCGCTTGATCGCGGTGCCCGCGGCGGGGCCGCCGTCGGCGATCTCCTGCCAGGGCGCGGGGCCCGGGTCGAGCCGGACGGGGTGGATGGTGGTGAACCAGCCAGACGTCCGGGACAGATCGGTCCCCGGAATGATCTCCTCGCGGCCGTGGCCTTCCAGATCGACCAGAACCGCTGAGCTCTCACCCCGCCACTCGGCGACGGCCAGCGCGAACCCGGTCAGCAGCACGTCGTTGACCCGGCCGTGGAACGCGGCGGGCACGCTCGACAGCAGCGGCTCGGTGATCTCAGGGCCGAGCCCGACGGTCAGATGCCCCGCGGTCGCGAAGGTGTCCCGCGCGGGGTCGAGCGGCCGGGAGCCGAGCAGCGGATCCGGGGTCTCGGCGATCTCCGTCCAGAACGGGATCTCCGCCGCCCGCGCCGGTTCGGACGCCTCCGCGGTGAGCCGCTGCGCCCAGCGCCGGAACGAGGTCGCGACGGGCTGGAGCTCGATCCCGCCCAGGGCGGTGACCAGGTCGGGCAGCAGGATCCGCCAGGAGACACCGTCCACCGCCAGGTGGTGGGCGGTGAACAGCAGCAGCCCGGACTCCTCGCCCGCGTCCAGCCAGTGCAGCGCGGTCATCGCGCCGGCCGCCGGGTCGAGGGCGGCG
>NZ_BAAGZI010000589.1:0-2467 GCF_054778695.1 Actinocorallia lasiicapitis | reverse complement strand
CGCTCGCCCTGGCCCGCACCGTCGGCGGCGAAGGCTACGCCCAGCTCCGTCTCGCCCAGACCTGCCTGGGCGCGGGGCTCATCGACGACGCCGTCTCCGCGGCCCGCTCCGCGGTCACCGCGCTGGCCGGTGCGATCGACCCGAGCCAGCTCGCCATCGCCCACACCGTCCTGGCCGAAGCCCTCATGGCCCACGAGGACAGGACGGGCGCGCGCGCCCACTACCGCACCGCCGCCGAGCTCTTCACCCGGCTGGACCTGCCCGCCGCCGCGATCCTCCACGACCTGGCCGACGCGGGCCGGGAAACCGCACGTTGATCCTTTGTTGATCGGCGGTTGCTTGGGTGGGGGAATGAGGATCAGTGGGGTGCTGGGGCGGCGGGGGCGGGCCGCCGTGGGGATGGAGACGGACGAGCTGGGGGCCAGGCCCGGCGGGCTGGTGACGGGGGTCGCGCGGGTCGTGGGGGAGCCGCGCGCGGTGGTGATCGGGCTGGAGACGGACGCCGAGGGCGAGCGGCGGCTGTCCGGGCCGTTCGTGCCGGGCATGGCGGACAAGGAGTTCGGGTTCGTCCTCTATGTTCCGTGGGAGGCGCCGGTCACCGAGCTGTGGGGACGCGAGGTGCACCGGGTGGAGGCCGTGGCCCGGATCCCCGGCGGGGCGGAGCGGCGGCGGCCGGTCGTGGTGCATCCGGCGCCCGTGCAGATGCGGATGCTGGCAGCGCTCCGCAACCTCGGGTTCGTGTTCGACGAGGCCCGCTGCGCCGCGGGGACGATCCAGGGCGTCCTCCAGGAACTGCCGTTCTACCAGGAGTTCCTGTTCCGGCCGCCGCGCCGGTTCGCCCGCGCGATGAGCGCCGTGACGGCCACGTTCGTCGCGAACCCGCGCACCACCGAACTGCTGCTGGAGGTCGACGGCCCCGGCTGCTACGGCCACGGCCGTTTCACCCTGCCGACGACCGGTTTCGAGCGAACCGACTGGGAACTGGCGCTGGACACCTTTTTCCGCGAGGTCTGACCGGTCCGTGGGACCATCAGGCGTGGACCTGACCTTCAGCGTGCTCGGCGCTGTCCGGGCGCAGCGCGACGGCCGGGACCTCGCCCTGGGCTCCCCGCAGCAGCGCGCGCTGCTGGCCGTGCTGCTGCTCCGCGAGGGCCGCGCCACCCCCCTCGACGAACTGGTCGAAGCCCTGTGGACGGACCCGCCGGCCCGCGCCGTCGGCACGGTGCGCACCTACGCCTCCCGCCTGCGCGCGGCCCTGGATCCCGACCGTTCCCTGCTGGTGTCGGAGGGATCCGGCTACGCCCTGACCGTTCCCCCACACTCTGTAGACGTCGTGCGGGCGGAAAGGTTGCTCGCCGAGGCGGCCGATCTGCCGCCGCCCGCCGCCCGTCCGCTGCTGGAGGAGGCGTCGGCGCTCTGGCAGGGCACCCCGCTGGCGGGCGTCCCCGGACCGTTCGCGGCCCGGCACCGGGCCAGGCTCGCGGAGCTGCTGCTGACGATCCGGCAGTCGGCGCTGGAACTGGATCTCGCGCTCGGACGTCCCGGTGACGCCGCCGGCGAGCTCGCCGTCCTCGTCTCCCGCCACCCCTACCGGGAACCGCTGCGCGCCCTGCTGATGCTGGCCCTCTACCGTTCCGGCCGGCAGGCCGACGCGCTCGCCGCGTTCACCGCGGGCGCCGCCCTGCTCGCCGCCGACCTCGGCACCACGCCCGGCCAGGACCTCCGTGAGCTCCACACCCGGATCCTGCGCGCCGATCCCGCGCTCCGCACCCCGCAGCCCCCACCGCGCCCCGCCCCGGACGGAGGGGGCGAACGGGTCCCCGCGCAGCTCCCCGCCGACCTCCCCGACTTCAGCGGACGCGTCGGAGTGATCCGCAGGATCGAACGCGCCCTCACCGCGCCCGACGGCGCGGTCGTCGCGATCTCAGGTCCTGGCGGAGTCGGTAAGACGGTCCTCGCCGTCCATGCCGCGCATCTCGTCCGCGACGAGTTCCCCGACGGCCAGCTCTACGCCGATCTGCGGGGTGCGGGCCCGCGCCCCGCCGACCCGGCCGACGTCCAGGCCGATCTGCTCCGTGCCCTCGGCGTCACCGGCCCCTACCGCGCAGCCCTGGCCGACCGCCGCCTCCTGCTGCTCCTCGACAACGCCCGCGACCTCGCCCAGCTCGCGCCGCTGCTGCCGGGGCCGCCCAGCACCGTGATCGTCACCTCCCGCACCCGCCTTCCGCTGGTCCGGACCCCGGCGCCCGTCGCGGTGGATCTCGAGGCGTTCAGCGAGCTGGAGGCGATCGACCTGTTCACCGCGATCGTCGGGCAGCGCAGGACACGCGCGGAACGGCACGCGACCCTCGAGGTGATCGGGCTCTGCTCGCGGCTGCCGCTGGCGGTGCGGATCGCGGCGTCACGGCTGGCCGCCCGGCCGAACTGGACGATCGCCTCGCTGGCCGCGCGGCTCGCCGACGGCCGG
>NZ_BAAGZI010000588.1:0-2473 GCF_054778695.1 Actinocorallia lasiicapitis | reverse complement strand
CGGCCGCCCAGTGGGCGAGGTAGTCCGCCACCCGCTCGGCCGTGGGGACGATCCCCTCGCCCGGCAGGTCGAGGGCCGGTTCAGCGGGGTTCGAGGGCATCGGGCCTCCCGTCGAAGGCGCCGATCCGGGCGTACCGCTCCGGATCGGCGCGGCGGAGCCGCAGCGCGTGGACCGCCCCGGCCACCGCGAGCAGCAGGACCACGTACGGCAGCGCCAGGACGGCCGGGGCGTCGGTGTCGGCGAGCGTGTCGAAATGCAGGAGCAGCAGGGACGCGCCGGTCAGCAGCCCGGCGCAGCCCGCCAGCGGCAGGACCAGGGTCCGCAGCACCGAACCACCGCCCTGACGGCGGAAGTGGACGACGCACGCGACCGCGGTCAGCGCCTGGAGCAGCACGATGCCCAGCGTGGACAGACCGCTCATCACCGTCACCAGATTGGTGTACGGGTCGAGGCCCGCGATGGCGAACACCGCGATCACCGCCGCGACGAACAGGGTCTGGGCGAGGCTGGCACGGAACGGCGAGCCGAGCCGCGGGTGGGCGTCACCGATCCGGGCGGGCGCGAGACCGTCGTGGGCGAGCGCGAAAAGGTACCGGTTGGTGGCGTTGTGCGCCGACAGCAGGGAGGCGAACACGCTGGTGATGACGAGCAGCCCGAACACCGACTCGGCGGCCTCGCCCAGCACGTCGGCGGTGATGTTGAAGAACAGGTCGCCTTCCTGGGCGTCGGCCACGGCCTTCGCCCGGTCCGCGCCCACCGCGCCCACCATCAGCCAGCTCGTCAGCGTGTAGAAGATCCCGATCACCAGGACGGCCGCGTAGGTGGCGCGCGGCACGGACTTCGCCGGTTCGCGGGTCTCCTCCGCGTACAGCGCCGCCGCCTCGTATCCGGCGAACGACCCGAACGCGAACATGAACGCCACCCCGGGCGCCCCGGAGAAGATCTCGGACGGGGTGAACGACGCGACCACCAGGGCGTCCGTGCCCCGGTCCAGCAGGACCCCGAGGTCGAACACCACGAGCACCGCGACCTCGCAGATCATCAGCGCCGCCAGCACCTTGGCCGACAGATCGATGCTGCGCCGCCCGAGCAGCCCCATGATGAGCACCGCGACCCCGCTGTACACCCACCAGGGTCCTGGCGCCCCCGCCTCGTGGGCGAGGAAGTAGCCGAGACCGCCGGCGAGCGCCGCGACCAGGCCGTTGTACCCGACGAGCGCGAGCACCGCGCCCGCCGCCGCGAACGGCCGGCCGAGACCGCGCGCGAGATAGGCGTAGAACCCGCCGCGGCCGGTGACGCTCCGCGCCATCGCCGCGTACCCCACGGAGAAGCAGACCAGCGTGACGGTCGCCACGAGATACGCGCCGGGCACCCCGGCGCCGTTCCCGTGCCCCATCGACAGCGGTACGGTCCCCGCCATCGCGACCAGCGGCGCCGCCGCGGCCACGACCAGAAAGACGATCCGTGGCGTCGTCAGCCCGCCACTCAGCCGCACCTCGGCGCTCATGCCCAGCCCCTCAGTTCATCCCCATACAGAGTGGACATATTTCACCCCACCCGGCGTTTCCGACAATCGTTGACCGGCGTCAACCCGTCAACCGTGATCGAAAGGTGTCCGAAACCCGGTGCGGTCCGTCCCGAAAGCACGGGCTTGGTCGGCCGGAGCGGTCGTTCTGTCGGTGCGGTTGAGTAGCGTGGTCGTCCATGGGCGGTCTGATCGGGCGGGCGCGCGCCGAGACGGCGCTGGCGGGCGAGATCGCCCGTGTCGACGCCAGCCACGGCGGGCTGGTCCTCATCGCGGGTGAGGCGGGCATCGGCAAGAGCGCGCTGGTCGCGTCCGGAGTCGCCGAGGCCAGAAAGCGCGGCGCGCTCGTCGTCAGCGGGGCGTGCTGGGATTCCGGCAGCGCCCCCGGCTTCTGGCCGTGGACGCAGGTGGTGCGGGCGGTGCGCAGGCACGCGCCGTCCATCGGGCGGCCCCGGGCGCTCGGCGTGCTGGTGGGCGAGGAGCCGGGGGATGCGGAACTGGCGGAGTTCCAGCTCTTCGACGCCGTCGCCACCGCGCTGGTCGAGGCGTCGCAGGAGCGGGCCGTCGTGGTCGTCCTGGAGGATCTGCACTGGGCGGACGAGGCGTCGCTGCGGCTGCTGGAGTTCGCCGCGCAGCACACCTGGTTCGAACGGCTGCTGCTGGTCGGCACCTACCGCGACGACGAGGCCGAGGCCGTCGGGCACCGGCTCGCGCCGCTGATGTCGCCGCTGGTCGCCAAGGCCACGACCGTCACCCTCACCGGCCTCGGCCCCGAGGAGACCCGCGCCCTCGTCGTCCGGACGGCGGGCCGCGATCCCGGGCCCGAGCTGGCCGCCGAGGTCTGCCGCCGCACCGGCGGCAACCCCTTCTTCATCGAGCAGACCGCGCGGCTCTGGCAGAACGGCGGCTCGCCCACCACGATCCCGCCGGGCGTCCGCGACGCCCTC
>NZ_BAAGZI010000587.1:0-2480 GCF_054778695.1 Actinocorallia lasiicapitis | reverse complement strand
ACCCCTGCGCGGCGACCGCGTACCCGGCGGCGGCCTCGGCGGCGGGCATCGGCACCGACTCCCAGGCCGCGCGGACGACGTCGGCCGGGAAGAACCCGACCGCGGCGGTCACCACGTCGGCGTCGACGTCGCCGAGCACCCCGGCCCTGCCGCGCATGTACGGGCCGATGAACCCCTCGACTCCGGTCGTGCGGCCGAACTCCTTGGCCTCGCGCGAGAACATGAACGCGCCACCGAGCTGCTGGACGTAGTCCTTGACTGTCATCCCGACTCCCATCACCGAATCACGTTCTAGTGATGGTAGCCCTCGGCTAGAGAACCGTCTCGCCCTCGGCGACGAGCACCGCGGGACCGCGCAGATAGCTGGTGCCGTCCGCGAAGATCACGGTGACCCGGCCGCCCAGCACGTCCACGATCCACTCCGACGGCTCGGTCAGCGGATCGGAACCCTCCAGCAGCGCCGCCGCGACGGCCGTCGCCACCGACCCGGTGCCGCAGGACCTGGTCTCGCCCGAACCCCGTTCGTACACGCGCATCGACACATGGCGCGGCCCGACGGGCTCGAAGAGCTCGACGTTGACGCCCTCGGGGAAGTCCTCCGCCGAGAACACGGGCGCGGCCGTAAGATCGAGCCCCGCCACCGGATCGGGGATCCGGCAGGCCAGATGCGGGTTGCCCACCGAGACCTTCCGGCCCGAGTAGAGCGCCCCGCCGACCGTCGCCGACGAGGAACCGAAGACCACCGGAGCACCCATGTCTATGGTGACGTCCCCGGCCTCCCCCAGCGTGACGATCTTCTCACCCGACCGGGTGGCCACCGGGAACGAGCCGGGCACCGCCAGCCCCGCATCCACCAGATAGCGGGCGAACACCCGGATGCCGTTGCCGCACATCTCGGCGATGCTGCCGTCGGCGTTGCGGTAGTCCATGAACCATTCGGCGTCCGCGTCGAGCCCGGCCGCCTTGCTCCGCACGACCCGCAGGACACCGTCGCCACCGATGCCGGCCCGCCGGTCGCAGAGCGCCGTGACCCGCTCGGGAGTGAGATCCAGCTCGCCGTCCGGATCCGGGAGGATCACGAAATCGTTCTCGGTGCCGTGGCCCTTGGTGAATCTCATGAGCAGATCCTAAGCGCTTGATCAACCAGGTCGGGGGCGTCGTAGGGGAGCCAGGAGATCCGCGGGTCGCGCCGGAACCACGACTCCTGGCGGCGCGCGAACCGGCGGGTCGCCCGGACGGTCTCCGCCCGCGCCTCGTCCTCGGTGAGCTCCCCGGCGAGGAACCTCAGCACCTGGGCGTAGCCGAGCGCGAGGCCCGCCGTCCTGCCGTCGCGCAGGCCGAGCGGTTCGAGCGCACGGACCTCCTCGACGAAGCCCGCCTCCCACATCCGGTCGACGCGCAGCGCGATCCGCTCGTCCAGTTCGGGACGCGGCACCAGCAGCCCGAGCTGGACGGTCGCGGGATCGAGATAGGAGTGCTGCGGCAGGTTCGCGGTGAACGGCCGGCCGGTGATCTCGATGACCTCCAGCGCCCGGACGATCCGCCGCCCGTTGCTCACCAGGATCGCCTCGGCGGCCGCCGGGTCGAGGCCGCGCAGCCGCTCGTGCAGCTCAGCCGGACCGGCGACCGCGAGCTCGGCCTCCAGCCGCTCCCGGACGGCCGGATCGGTCCCGGGGAACTCGAGATGGTCGAGCGCGGCCCGCACGTAGAGCCCCGACCCGCCGACCAGCACCGGCACCCGGCCCCGCCCGCGCAGCTCGGAGATCACGGTCCTGACCAGACCCTGGTACTCCGCGACACTGGCCGTCTCGGTGACGTCCCAGACGTCCAGCAGATGGTGCGGCACGCCCCGCCGCTCCGCCATGGTCATCTTGGCGGTGCCGATGTCCATGCCCTTGTAGAGCTGCATGGAGTCGGTGTTGACGGCCTCACCGCCCAGCCGGAGCGCCAGCTCGACGGCCAGATCTGACTTGCCCGCCGCGGTCGGACCGACCACGGAGATCACATTCACCACGAATCAACTGTTTCCGGCTGGGTACGAATGGTCATATCGGGCGCGGAAATCGTGCGCCCGTCTTCAAGTATCGGGGCTTGCAGGTATCGGGGGATACGCGATGTCGTTCGTACAGAAGTTCATGGATCTGGTCGGCAAGAACTCCGACAAGGTCGGCACGGCCGTCGACAAGATCGGCGACATGGTCGACCAGAAGACCGGCGGCAAGTACAAGCAGCACGTCGACACCGTCCAGCAGAAGGCCAAGGAGGCCGCGGACGACCTGGCCAAGAAGCAGAAGCCGAAGGACGGCCCCGCCTAGACCGCCGTCCAGAGCGCCGCGAAGTAGCCGACGCCGTAGGGCGCCTCGTCGGCGAGCAGCACGCCGTGGAACTCCCGATCGCCGGCCGCCCCGGCGAGGACCTGCCACGCCGCCCGTCCGGCCGCCATCAGCTCCCGCGACTCGCGCGGATCGAGCGCGGCCAGC
>NZ_BAAGZI010000586.1:0-2486 GCF_054778695.1 Actinocorallia lasiicapitis | reverse complement strand
GCCCGCCGACACCGCGGCGGCGTCGATCGATCCGCGGTATGTGGCGACGGGCCCGGACGGGGTGCAGGTCGTGACGGTCCATGCGGCCGACCGGGGCTACCGTCCCGCCCTGCTGGGGGCGCGGGCCGAGCTGCCGACCGTCCTGGTCGTCAGGACGGACGGGCCGACGGGCTGCACCCGGGCGCTCGAACTGCCCCAGCTCGGGCTGGAGCGGATGCTGCCGGTGACGGGCGAGACCCGGATCGAGCTGGGCGCGCGGCCCCCCGGGCGGCTGCGGTTCATCTGCTCGGCTGGCCACTACCCGGGCTCGATCACCTTCCAGTGATCAGGCCCGGGGCCGCTGCGGACGGTCAGGCGAGGCGGGCGAGGGCCTTGTCGATCCTGGCCAGGGTGGTCTCCCGGCCGATGATCTCCAGTGACTCGAACAGCGGCAGGCCGACGGTGCGGCCGGTGGCGGCGACCCGGACGGGCGCCTGGGCCTTGCCGAGCTTCAGCCCGAACCGGGTGCCGACCTCCTCCAGGGTCGTCTTGAGGGCGTCGGCGGTCCAGTCGACGGTGGCGTAGGCGGCGGCGGTGGCCTTGAGCAGCTCGGCCGCGGGCTCCTTCATCGCCTTCGCCCAGGCGGCCTCGTCGTTGACGGGCTCGTCGAGGAAGGCGAAGTCGACCAGCTCACCGATCTCGGCGAGCACGGCGAGCCTGGTCTGGGCCAGCGGCGCCAGCTCGGCGAAGACCTTCCGGTCCCAGGACGGGTCGAGAAACGGGTCGCACGCGGCGGCGAACTCCTCGGCGGGCAGGGCCCGGATGTACTCGCCGTTGATCGCGCGGAGCTTCTTGACGTCGAAGAAGGCGGGCGAGGTGTTGACGTTCTCCAGCCGGAACTCCTCGGCCATCTCCGCCCACGGCACGATCTCGCGGTCGCCCGCGGGCGCCCAGCCGAGCAGCATCAGATAGTTGACCATGGCGTCGGCCAGGTAGCCCTCGGCCCGGTAGTCCTCCAGGGCGACCTTGTCGCGGCGCTTGGAGAGCTTCTGGCGCTTCTCGTTGACGATCACCGGGATGTGCGCCCAGACCGGCGGGGTGGTGCCGAGGGCGTCCCAGAGGAGCTGCTGCTTGGGGGTGTTCGACAGGTGCTCGTCGCCGCGGACCACGAGGGTGATCCGCATCTCGATGTCGTCGACGACGTTGGCGAGGACGAACAGCGGGGAGCCGTCGGAGCGGGCGATCGCGAAGTCCTCGATCGAGGAGTTCGGGAACTCCACGGAGCCCTTGACCTTGTCCTCGACGACCGTGACGCCCTCGTCGGGGGTGCGGAACCGGACGACGCCCTCGGCCAGGCCGCGGTCGCGGCAGAAGCCGTCGTAGCCCCGGTTGGAGTCGCCGGTGCGGGCGATCACCTCGTCGCGGGTGCAGGAGCAGTGGTAGGCGCGGCCGTCCGCCTTGAGCCTGGCGACGGCGGCGCGGTGCTGCGGCTCCTGGTGGGACTGGTAAAGCGGGCCCTCGAAGAAGGCGGAATCGGTGTTGATCCCGATCCAGGCGAGGGCCGAGATGATCCCGTCCGTCCACTCGGGGCGGTTGCGGTTGGCGTCGGTGTCCTCGATCCGCAGGACGAAGGTGCCCCCGCTCTGCTCGGCGATCGCCCAGTTGAACAGGGCCGAGCGGGCTCCGCCGACATGGAACATGCCGGTCGGGGAAGGGGCGAAGCGTACGCGGATCGAGGAAGCCGAAGAAGACATGGCCCAAGCCTAGAGGTCGTGGAGCTCGGGAGCGTCATCCGCGACTGTTCGGGGCATGTAACACTACAAACAGGAGAACTTGCGGAATCTAGACTCTTTTGCCGTAATATCTCCATTGTTCGACCGTCGGTTGGGGAGGTATTTACATGCGGGGATTCGCCCAGGTGCTGTTCGACGAGGCGCACCGCGAGGCCTGGAGCATCCGGCCCGAGCAGGCGCGTGCCATGAACCCGGGCAACCCGGCCGACGCGGGCTACACCGAGGCGGCCGAGCTGCTGCGCAGGTCGGGCCACTCGATCGAGCCCCATGTCGAGGGTCCGCTGACCGCGGAGGCGCTCAAGGACAAGGACGTCCTGGTCATCGCCCACCCGGCGGACGACCACTGGGAGCGCACCACCGGGATCGGCACCCCGATCTTCGCGCCCGAGGAGCTGGACGCGATCGAGGCGTTCGTCCGGGACGGCGGCGGCCTGATCGTCATGGCCGAGTGCGAGCAGGACAAGTACGGCACCAACCTGACCGAGCTGCTGGACCGGTTCGGGGTGGGCGTGCGGAACGTCACCGTGCAGGACGCCAGGAACTGCGACAAGGGCGTCGCGCACTGGGTGCTCGCCGAGCCGCAGCAGCTGACCGGCGCCGACGACCTGCTCGCCGGCATCCACACCGCCTGCTTCTACCGGACCGGCGCGCTGACGGCCCCGGCCGGCGGCCAGGTGCTGCTGCGCACGTCCGCGACCGCCGACCCCGCGGGCG
>NZ_BAAGZI010000585.1:0-2488 GCF_054778695.1 Actinocorallia lasiicapitis | reverse complement strand
CGGGCGCCGCGGTCGTCGCGCTGGTCGCGGCGGCGGCGCTGTTCCTCGGCGAGGGCGGCACCGCCCGGTATCCGGGCAGCGCGGCGGCCCCGTTCAGCTTCGCCTATCCGAAAGCGTGGCGGTCCACGACCCACTCCGACGTGTTCGCCCTGGTCTCGCCTTCGGTCGGCGCGTACGAGGAGCTGTTCCAGACACCGGTCTCGGCCGACTGGTCAGGGGTCCGCGATCTCGGCGGCAAGTCCGAGGGGGTGTTCGCCCGGGTCGACAGCACCCTCAACGCCTCCCCCGACACGAGCCTGCAGTACCTGCTGCCCGGCACCGTGACGCTCGGCCTGCCCGGCACCCCCGTGACGGTCGACGGCAGGCCAGCCACCCGCTACACGGGCTCGGTCGCCGACCCGCAGGCCCAGGCCAGGCTGGACATCACCGCCTATGTCGTGCAGCGCGGTTCGCAACCGGCGGCGCTGCTGGTCTACTTCTGCGCGCCGGGCGGCTGCGACGCGAAGTACGCCGCCGGGCTCGCCGCCGACGTCCGCTTCACCGGCTGACGAGCTGCGCCCGGTAGCGCGCGAGCAGTTCGGGCCCGAGATCGAGCAGATCGACCAGCTCCTCAGCGATGGCCGCGTCGATGACGGCCATCTCGGTCGCGCTCAGCGGCCCCGTCACAGCTCGCCGATCTCGGCGGCGAGCAGCGAGCCCAGCTCCCCGACCTCCTCCAGCGCGGCCTTCCCCGGCGGACCGGTGACCGAGACCGCCGGACGGACCGCGCGCCAGCCCAGCCCGTCGGCGATCCTGCCGACCGAGCGGACCGCGCCCGCGGTGTCGTCGTTGCCGTGGACGTACAGCCCGTACGGCAGCCGCCGTGTCGACTCCAGACACGGGTAGTAGACGCCGTCGAAGAAGTGTTTGAGCGCGCCGCTCATATAGCCGATGTTGGCGGGGGTGCCGAGCAGGACGGCGTCGGCGGTGAGGACGTCGAGCGGTGCGGCGGTGAGGGCGGGGCGCGTCACGACCTCGACGCCCGCGACCTCGTCGGTGCGGGCGCCCGACAGCGCCGCCTCGAGCAGCGCCTGGAGGGCGGGCGAGGCGGTGTGGTGGACGATGAGCAGGCGTTTCACCCGAGCTGCCGACCGGCCTCGGCCAGGATCTCCTGGATCCGCAGCCCGTGCGCGGCGTCCAGCGGGGCCGGGACGCCCGTTCTGACGGCCCGCGCGAACTCGGCGACCAGGGTCGGGAACGCGTCGTCGATCGCGGTCCAGGCGAACCGCGCGCTGCCCTTGCCGCCGTAGACCTCGACGCCGGGATCCGGCAGCTCGCCGACCCCGGCCATGGTCAGCGACGCCTCGCTGACCGCTCCGCTCTCGTGTTCCAGCAGCAGCCCGACCCACTTCAGCGGATCGCCGTGGGCGCGGACCCCGGTGACCGGGCCGAGCGCGGCGTCCACCAGATCCACCATGTGCGGGCCGAGATCGAGGAGCGCGCCGTGCTCCAGCCGCCACGGGGTGGCGAACGGCCCGCCGTGCAGCACCGGCGACAGGAAACGGGCCCGGCCGCCGAACGGCTCCAGCGCGGCCGCCTCGGCGAGGAACGCGCGGGCGGCGGCGGAGTACCGGACGGTGAAGACCATCTGGGAGACGACCCCGGCCTCGGCGATCGCGTCGGCCAGCCGCCGCGCCCCGGCCAGGTCGAGCGCCAGGGGCTTCTCCAGCAGGACGGCCTTGCCCGCCGCGACGGCCTTGAGCGCCAGCTCCGCCTGGACCTGCGGCGGGACGGAGAACGCCACCGCCTCACATTCCTCGAACATCTCTTCGAGGCTGGTGTAGGCGGTGCCGCCGTGCCGTCCGGTGATCTCGCGGGCCGCTTCGGGGCGTCGCGCCCAGACCCCGGCCAGCCGGGTGCCGGGGCCCTTGGCCAGGCTGGGGGCGTGCACCAGGTCCGCCCAGGGTCCCGCGCCGACCAGGCCGACCGCCACTTTCTCGCTCATGGGGCCATTCTCCCAGCCCGCGCCGGCCGTCAGGCGCGCAGCAGCGCGGCGATCGCGGTGAAGCCGCGGCGTTCGGCGTGCGCGAGCGGGGTCACACCCTCTTTGTCGGCGATGTTCCGGTCGGCGCCACCGGCCAGCAGCAGCCGGACGATCTCGACATAGGGCGCGGAGCCGTCGCCGAGGACCACGGCCTCCAGCATCCCCGTCCAGCCCAGATCGTTGACGTGGTCCACCACGATCCCGGTCTTCAGCACCGCGCGGACATAGTCGACGTGGCCGCGCTCGCAGGCGGGGATCAGGGCGGTGCCGCCGTAGCGGTTGCGGATCGTGAGGTCGGGGCGGGCGGGCAGCAGCGCGTCGAGCATCGCGACGCTGCCCGTCACCCCGGTGACCAGGAAGGGCGTGTCGTGCCGGTCGTCGAGGGCGTCGGGATCGGCGCCCGCCGCGACGAGGAGGGTGGCGGCTTCGACCCGGTCGGCGGCGGCGGCCAGCAGCAGCGGGGTG
>NZ_BAAGZI010000584.1:0-2519 GCF_054778695.1 Actinocorallia lasiicapitis | reverse complement strand
TCGGCGAAGAGCGCGGGCGCGGACGCCGCGGCGACGACCGCTTCGACGGGGTCGGCGACGGCGGCGAGCGAGCCCTGCAGGTCGAGGAACGCGGCCGCGGCCCGTAGCCAGGTTCTGGCCAGCAGTCCTGGCAGCGAGCCGAACGCGTGGTAGATCGCCCCGTTGGAGACCCCGGACGCGGCGGCCACGGCCCGGATCGTGACGGGTCCCGCGGCGGCGAGGGTCTCGGTGACGTCCAGCAGCCGGTCGAGGTCGTGGGTCCGTCGCCTGGGCATTACTGGAGAGTAACAGAGCATCCGCTCTGCTATCCGGGCGGCCACTGACCGGCCGTCCTGAGCCCCCCGACACAGCACCGGCAGGGCGAGAAACGAACCCGCCGAAACCTGTGTCAGCAGCGGCTAATCCGCCTCCGGACGCATGGCGCACTGGCCCTACCTATCCGAGAAGGGGGCAACACCATGCGGTACAGAACTGTCGGCGGGGAAGAGGAAGGCGACTAATCGGGGACGAGCGGGTCGGTCGCCAGCAGCAGATGATGATCGTGCAGGAGACCGGCTCGCACCGGATGATCAGAGGCCAGCCGCCGGCGGGCGGCCTCGGCCAGCCGGACGCTCCAGTCGAGCACCGGCGCGGGCAGCGACGGCGGATCGTCGCCCGTCAGCTCGCCGAGCAGGGGCGGCAGCGTGAACCGCAGATCGCCGACGCGGCCGGCGAGCTCCCGTTCGACCACCGAGTACAGGGATCTGGTCCTGGCGAGCCAGGCCGCGGTGTCGTACTCCCCCGGCCGGTGATCGCCCGCGATCCGCTCCGCCCAGGACGTCAGGAACGCCAGCGGCGGCGGCGCGTACAGCACCCGGCACGGCAGCCCTGCCAGGGCCTTCAACGCGTAGCGGACCGGATCGAACGACGGGCCCGCGAACGCCGCGGGACGCACCAGGATCACCGCACGCCACGGATCCCGCGCCTCGTGCCGTGCCCTGACGTGTGCCGCGACCGCCGACCAGGCCAGGGTCCTGCCGGAGAGCGGGTCGCGCGGCACATGGAAGACATGGCCGCTCGGCGAGATCCCCACATCCGCCCGGACCAGGACGTACTGCCAGCCGAGCGCCGCCGCCAGGATCTGGTCGGACATGCCGAGCCCGTGCCGTCCGCCGATCGCCACGATCGGGCCGTCGGCGTGGGCGGGGTCGGCGGCCTCGGGGCGCTGCTGGCCGCCGATGGCGTCCTCGACCAGCAGATGCGACGGCCACAGCCGTGCTTCGCGCTGCCAGGTGCGGTGGTCGTGGCCGCCCTGCCAGCTCCATTCGCGGGCGTCGGACAGGGCCCGGTGGGTGAGCGCCGCGAGCTCCAGCCGGATCGACGCGAAGCCCGGATCGTCGGCGAGCTCGTGCTGCGACGGCCGCCACACCAGCCCTTCGGCGCGCGCCATCTCCACGGCCTCGCCGTAGGGCAGCGGGTCGGCGAGCGGCAGGAACTCGGCGAACCGGTCGGTGATGGCCCGGTAGCGCGCACCGGAGTGCACCCAGCCGAGGCGGGCCTCGAACCGTTCGGCGGCGCGCGCGTTCCGGCCGAGCGCCTCGACGGCCGTCGCGGGCGCGGAGTGGCCTTCGGCGGTGACCAGTTCGAGCAGCGGGCGCATCCGGTCGAGCGTGACGGCCATCCGGCTGACCTCGCTGGCCATCGCGGGCACGCTCATGCTGCCGACCTCGGCCTCGGGCACCCAGCCCATCGCCGAGAACAGCTCGACGACCGACAGTCCCGCGACCCCGGCGAGATCACGCAGAAAGTCGGGTTGGAGGGTGCGCCGCCGGCCGAGGACGGCCTGGACGGTGCTCTCCTCCCAGCCCATCCGGACCGCGATCCTGGCGTTCGACAGCCCGGGGTCGCGGGAGCGGATCGCCGCCACACAGCGGGCGATCACCTCTTCCGCCCGGCGTTTCACGAGCTGGCTCTCGTCGGCCGCCATCAGCCCTCCGCGACAGATCCACACCAAGACCGGTACAAACCAGCATGGTCACGAGTTTCCCGTTTCGAAAGACTTGCCAGCGCTGCGGGCGTTCGGCGGGGATTCAAGCGAGCGCTCGGAACACAAGGGGAGCGGAGAGGCCCGGTCGCGAGACCGGGCCTCTTCCCGTGCGCGGAACCGCCACTCCCCGGCGGCCCGCACCCTGGCGCCAGTCTCACTCAGCGTGATCAACGGCCGATAAACGAGGCGTTGAGCCAGGCGGCGCGGAGCCGTTCGGCGGGCGGGTCGAGCCGTTCGCTGAGGCCGCGGGCGAACAGCCGCAGCAGATCGTGGAACGCGTAGACGTCCGGTGCGGGTGCCTCCAGCAGGCCGAGTTCGGCCAGCGAGTCGAGCAGTTCACCCGTCACGGCCGGTGGACGGCGCAGTGTGGCGGCGGCCGCGGCCGTCCCGAACACGGCGGGCGGGCCCGCCGACAGCAGCCGGAACGCCCGCGCCTGCTCCGGCGCGAGCTGGTCGTAGCCGACCTGGAACGCCGAGGAGACGGTCAGCTCCC
>NZ_BAAGZI010000583.1:0-2520 GCF_054778695.1 Actinocorallia lasiicapitis | reverse complement strand
CGGCGCGCGGACGGTCGCGCCGGGCCTGGTGCGGCTGGCGGGGGTGGTGCTGGCGGCGGGGCCCGTGGTGTGGGGCGCGGGCATCGAGGTCGACCTGGACGGCTATGTCGAGGAGCGCGTCTACGACGCCGACATGATCACGAGCTGCTTCTACCTGCTGGGGCTGGGGGCACTCTGCGTGGTGGTGCTGGCGAGCCGGGCGACCGGCGACCGCAAGGGCAGGCTGTTCCCGGCGATCCCGCTGGCGCTGTTCCCCTTCGCGATCCTGACGAGTCTGGGTTCGGTCGGCCACGCGACCTACGACGACGTCCCGACCTGGGCGGCGGTGCTGGATCCGGCGTGGCCGCTGTCGCAGATCGGGATGCTGGCCTCGGCGATCGCGATCATCCGGGTGGGCCGGTGGCAGGGGGCGCTGCGCTGGCTGCCGCTGGCGGGCGCCCTGTGGCTGGTCGGCGGGATGGCCGGGAAGATCCTCGTCGAGGGTTCGGCCGGGACCCTGGTCGGGCTGTTCTGGATGATCGGGACGTATTCGGTGCTCGGGGTGCTGCTCCTGGTGCGACCTGGTGCCGTAGATTCACGTAGGTGACGACAAAGACCTCCCGGCCCGTGGGGGAACTGCTGCGCGGCTGGCGTGACCGGCGCAGATGGAGCCAGCTCGATCTGGCGTCACGGGCCGGGGTGTCGACCCGTCATCTCAGTTTCGTGGAGACGGGCCGGTCACGTCCGTCGCGGGAGATGCTGCTGCGGCTGGCCGACGAGCTGGAAGTGCCGCTGCGCGATCAGAACCTGCTGCTGCTGGCGGCCGGGTACGCGCCCGTGTACACCGAGACCCCGGTCCACTCCGACGCGCTGGCCACGGTGATGGACGCGGTCCGGCAGGTCCTCACCGCACACGAACCGTTCCCCGCCGTGGTCGTGGACTGCCGCTGGAACCTGGTCGACGCGAACGCCGGCACGAACCTGCTGCTCGACGGCGTCAACCCCGATCTGCTGGACAACGTGCTGCGGGCGACCCTGCATCCGGAGGGCCTCGCGCCGCGGATCGTGAATCTGGGCGAGTGGCGGGCGCATCTGCTGTCCACGCTCCGCCACCAGGTGGTGCATCTGGGCGATCCGTTCCTGGCGAACCTGCTGAAGGAGCTGACGGCCTACCCGTGCGACCAGCCGGAGCTGCTGCCGCCCGCCGGCCAGATCGTGGTGCCGCTGCGGCTGCGGCACCGCGGCAGTGAACTGGTGTTCTTCTCAACGATGGCGACTTTCGGCGCGCCGATGGACATCACGGTCGCGGAGCTGGCGATCGAGTCGTTCTTCCCCGCCGACGCGCGGACCGCGCACGCGATCAGGGGCGCAGGAGGGCTTTGACGGCCTTGCGCTCGTCCATGGCCCGGTAGGCCTGGGCGACGTCGGCGAGCGGCAGGTCCAGGTCGAACACCTGCCCAGGGGTGATCGCGCCGGACAGGACGTCGGGCAGCAGGTCGGGGATGTACTTGCGGGCGGGGGCCAGACCGCCGCCGACCCTGATGTTGTTCAGGAAGATCTTCCGCATGGGCAGGACGGATCCGCCGGCGGTCGAGCCGACATAGCCGACGTGCCCGCCGGGCCGGACGGAGTCGACGGCCTGTTCCATGGACTCCTTGGTGCCGACGCACTCCAGCGCGCAGTCCGCGCCGAACCCGCCGAGCAGCTTCTTGACGGCCTGGGCGCCGGGCTCGCCGCGTTCGGTGACGAGGTCGGTGGCGCCGAAGGCGAGGGCGAGAGCCTGCCGGTCGGCGTGGCGGGACATCGCGATGATCCGGATCGCGCCGAGCCGCCGCGCGGCGATGATCGCGCACAGGCCGACGGCCCCGTCGCCGACGACCACGACCGTGCTGCCGGGCCTGACCCCCGCCGAGACGGCGGCGTGGTGGCCGGTGGACATGACGTCGGACAGGGTGAGCAGGTCGGGGATGAGGGCGTCGTCGAACTTCTCGCGGACGGGCACGAGGGTGCCGTCGGCGTGGGGGACGCGCACGGCGTCGCCCTGCCCGCCGTCGATGAGCCCGGCGGAGTCCTCACTCCCCCACCAGGCGAAGTTCTCGCAGCTCGTGGGCCAGCCGTTGGCGCAGTTCACGCAGGTGTTGTCGCAGACGGAGAACGGGGCGATCACGAAGTCGCCGGGCCGCAGGGAGAACACCTCGGTGCCGGTCTCGGCGACGATCCCGACGAACTCGTGGCCGATCCGCTCGGGGTGCGGGACGGGCGTGACGCCGCGGTAGGGCCACAGGTCGGAGCCGCACACGCAGGCGGCGACCACGTCGACGACGGCGTCGTCCGGGCGGAGGATCCGCGGTTCCGGCACGTCCTGGAGCCGGATGTCCCTTGCGGCGTGCAGCAGCGTGGCGCGCATGTTCCCCCCTCGGCGTCGCGGGCCCTCGGTGGGCCTGTTCCAGGCTACGTCGCGGCCGGTCAGACATCCCTGGAGGTTGGATGTCAAGCGGTGAGGTCGTAGCCGTGGTGGGACCAGGCGGTCGCCTGGTCGTA